>QHYA01000205.1 GCA_003223995.1 Acidobacteriota bacterium
TCTCACCGTTGCGCACGACGACGGAGCCGACCATGGGGTTCGGCCGCGTCTGCCCCTGTCCGAGCAATGCCAGCTCGAGGGCCAGAGCAAGGAAGCGCGCGTCATCGGCGATCGTCGCATCCGAAGGGGAACAGTCCCCCTGCTCGCCGGACGCGGCACGTTCGTGGCTCAAGCGGTGGCCTCCCCCTTGGCAGGGGCGGCGGAAACGGGTTGCTGTCCCAGCAATCCTGCGACGTAGGCGTCCGGATCGAAATCGACCAGATCCTCCAGCTTCTCTCCCACCCCGACGTAGCGCAGCGGCAGCCCCAGTTCCTGGGCGATGGCGAGAGCGATTCCTCCGCGAGCCGTGCCGTCCAGCTTGGTCAGCACGACGCCGGTAACCTTGGCGGCCCTCAGAAACTCTCGCGCCTGTGAGAGGCCGTTCTGCCCTGTCGTGGCGTCGAGCACCAGCAGCACCTCGTGGGGAGCGCCAGGAACCTCGCGCCCGGCGACCCGCGTGATTTTCTCGAGCTCCTGCATCAGGTTGGAGCGCGTATGGAGGCGGCCGGCGGTATCCACCAACAGGATGCGCGCCCCTCTCCGGAGGGCGGCCCGCGCCGCGTCGAAAACGACGGCCGACGGATCTGCTCCCTCCCCGTGCCGGATGAGCAGGGCACCGGCCCGCTGCGCCCAGATCTCCAGTTGCTCGATCGCCGCCGCACGGAACGTGTCGGCGGCCGCCAGGACGACCGGCAGCCCTTCGGCTTGATAGCGGGCTGCCAGCTTGCCGGCGGTCGTCGTCTTCCCCCCCCCGTTGACGCCGACGATCAGGATGACGCGGAGTCCCCCTCCCGTCGCCGCTGCCGCGGCAGGCGGCGCGGCAGGGTCTCTTCGGAGAAGAGCCTTCAACTCCTCTCGAACGAGCCCCGCGAGTTCCTCCGAGCCGGCGGGCCCGCGGGCCCGCCGCCGGACCCCCTGGACCACCTGCGCCGCGAGACCCGGGCCGACATCCGACTCGATCAGCGCCTCCTCGAGCTCCTCGAAGGCGGACTCGTCGATGGGGCGTCCCGGCCGCAGTGCCTCCCCCAGCCTCTCGGCGATTCCCCTGCGCGTACGCTCGAGGCCGGAGAAGAGCTTTGAGAACGTGTCGAGGAAGGCCATCACCGGATGAGCTTCAACAGCTCCTCGGCTTTCACCGCGTCGGTGGTTCCCGGCGATTTCTGGACCACCATTCCCAGATGCTGCTTGGCCTGTTCCTTCAGGCCGGCGCGGAAGCAGGCCAGCCCGGCCCGGTAGTGGAACTCCGAAGAATCTTCGTAATCGGGGGCGGCGATCTCGTACTCGGCGATCGCTTCCTTCAGGCGGTCCAGCTTGTCCAGCGCCTGCGCGAGACCGTAGTGGGCCCGAGCGTAGTGCGGATTGGCATCGAGGGCCTTGTGGTAGGAGCCGATCGCCTCCTCCGGGTTGCCCATCTGGTCGTAGAGCAGCGCCACGTTCACCCACGCCTTTTCCGGCGTGGAATAGTTGCGGTTCGCCAGGACGGTCCGGAACTCATCGAGAGCCGCCTGGCGCTGGCCCTTCTCGGACAGGACCGCCCCGAGCAGCAGGCGCGCGTCCGCATTGTACGGGTCGAGCTTCGTGACCTCCCTTAGAGCCGCTTCCGCGGCGTCCCACTCGCCGAGGGAGTAATGGACCTGGCCCAGCTGGTACCGAAACGCGGCGTTCTGGGGGTCCAGCCGCACCGCCTCCTCGAATTCCTTGAGGCTCTCGGCGTAGCGCTTCTGATCCAGGCCCAGCAACCCCTTGCGATAATGATTGAGCGCCTCCTGCTGTCGCGGCGGGGCTTGCGTGGGACGCGCACTCCCCCCGCAGCCGCCCAGCAGGAGCGTCGCGAGAAACAGACCTGCAAGCAACGCTTCCGGCAGCGGCGACGAGGTCCTCTTCATGAGCGCGCTCGCCGCACCAAGACGATTCCGCTGCAGCATGCGTGATGATATCATCGCCGCGTTCTCAGGCTCGGTCCCTCGCGGTCAGACGGTTCCACAGCCGCGAGAGCATGGAATCGCCCGCAATGGCCTCCTCGGATCCGAGAGGCTCGGGCGTGTCGATGGGCTCTCCGCTGACGACAGCCGCCGGGTTGGATTCGATCGTCTTGCGTGCCTCCTCCTCCCCGATCAGCCGCGCGAGCCGGCCCGCGGCCGCCGAGATCACCGGAGGGCGGTTTCTCCGATCGTGCGCGTCGCTGGCAAGAAAGTGGACCAATCTGCGCCGGACCATCTCAAGGGAGAGCTGCTCGACCTTGCGCCCGAAGCCTCCCGTCAGCGATGTCGTCGTCAACTGGGACAGCGCCCCGAGCCGCACCATGCGCTCCAGCCGGTCCATGTCCTCCTGGAAGTAACGGATGCGTTCCGGATGGGCCAGGATCGGCGTGATGCCGGCCACTTTGAGGCCGAAGATCGTCTCCTCCAGCTTGACCGGATGCTGCTGGAAAGGGAGCTCGAGCAACAGATAGCGAAGCCCGTCAGCGAGGGTCGCGATCCTCCGCTCGCGGATTCCCTCCACAAGCCCCGGGGCGAAGTACACTTCCGAGCCAGGAAGGATGCGCAACCCGATCCTTTCCGCGTCGAGTCGCTCTTGCAGCTCTCGGGCCGCCGCGCGCACATCCTCCAGCTCGTTGATGTAGGAGCCCTCCTTCATGTGGGGGGTGGCGATCAGGATCCGCGAGCCGTCTGCGTACGCGATCCGGCAGCAGGCCACTGCCTCGTCCAGGCTCTTGACGCCGTCGTCGATGCCGGGCAGGACATGGATGTGGATGTCGATCAAGCCTCCTCCTCTCCGCGGAGCCTCCGCGACATCAGATCCGAAATCGCCTCTCTCGGCGGCCGACCCTCGTGGAGCACGGCGTGGACCTGCGCGACGATCGGCATCTCGACCCCCTGGCTCATCGCGAGGTGCCTCGCGGAAATCGAGGTTTCGACCCCTTCTACGACCTGGGTCGTCTCGGAAAGAATCTCGGGCAGCGGTCGGCCCCGGGCCAGTTGTTCGCCGAGACGACGGTTGCGCGACAGCGCTCCGGTGCATGTCAGCACCAGGTCTCCCAGTCCGGCCAGCCCTTCGAAGGTCTCCGGTCTGCCGCAAAGGGCCACTCCCAGCCGGCGCATCTCTGCCAGCGATCGTGTGATGAGCGCAGCTACTGTGTTGGAACCGAAACCGAGCCCCCCGATGACACCCGCCGCCACGGCGAAGACGTTCTTCAGCGCTCCGGCGAGCTGCACCCCCAGCGGGTCGCCGTTAGTGTAAAGGCGCAGGGTTCCATGAGAGATCTCGCGCTGAAGGGCCAGGGCCACACCCGGATTGTCGGAGGCGATGACGACAGCCGTAGGATCCCCGCGTGCCACCTCCAGGGCGAACGACGGGCCGGAGAGGACCGCCGCCGGTCTCTCTCCCATCTCCTCGCGAGCGACGGATGTCACGACAGCAAGCGTGCCTGTCTCGATTCCCTTGGCTGCGACGACCAGGACAGCGTTCGCGCCGAGATGACCCGAGGCGGAGCGCAAGACCGGCCGGCAGTGCTGGGAAGGAACGGCGATGATCACCCGGGTGGCGCCGGAGAGGGTCTCCTCCAGCTCTCCCGATACGCGGACCGAGGCCGGCAGGAGGTGACCGGGAAGGTAGCGCCGGTTCTCGCGCGATGCTGCAAGGGCCGCTGGTGACTGGCCTGATGTCGGTGCGGCGTCGCGCACCATAAAGCCTCCCGCTTCGGTCGAGGGTGTTTACCTCTCCCCCAGTTTAGGCTCCTTTCCGGCGAGCAGGCGAGCGATGTTGCCGGAATGACGGGCCACGACGAGAGCGCAAGCGGCCAGCAGGATCGGAAACTCGGGCCATGGGCCGTGGACCGCCAGGACGGCCAAGGGGAGGACCGCCGCGAAGACGATCGAGCCGACAGAAACCCGCCGCGTAAGGGCCACCGCGGCCAGGAACGCTGCCAGGGCGATCAGGGAGATGCGCGGGAACAGCGCGAGGGAACCTCCCACGGCGCAGGCGACCCCTTTCCCTCCGTGAAAACGCAACGTCACTGGAAAGGCATGGCCTACCACCACTCCCAGCACCGCCACGGCTCCGGCTGGCTCCGAAGGGCCGGCCCCCAACAGGCGGGGGGCGAGCAGGACCGCCAATGCACCCTTTCCCATATCGGCGATCAGCGTGCCCAGCCCGGCTGCCCATCCCGCGGTACGCAGGGCATTCGTCGCGCCGATGTTTCCCGAGCCCTCCTGGCGGATGTCCGATCCACGCAGACGCCGCACGAGCAGGTAGCCGCTCGGCACCGCACCGAGAAGGTAACTCAGGACGAAGACGAGAGCGAGGTCGAGGATCAAGATGACGGCCCCCGCAGTGGAAACCTGTCGAGAGAGAAGTATTGCGCGCCTCCGGGTCCCAGCCGGCTCTCGAAGAGCACCAGCTCCTCCAGCAGGAAGCTGGCAGGACCGGCGACGCCAACCGGAAGGCCCTCGACCACCTCGCCACCCTCGGGCGCGATCGGGCCGGTGGATGCGAGGACTCGGCGGAGCTCCCTTCCCGCCCGGCCTGAATCGATCCGCGCGAGGGTCAGATGTGGTCGAAATGGTCTTCGCTCCGGATTCCATCCGCAGGAAACAACGTCACGTTCGACGTCGGCGGCCAGCCGCGCGAGCCCATCGAGATCCCCCACCAGGCCGACCCACAGCACGCGAGGCGGGCCGGAGGATGGGAACGTGCCAAGACCCTCGAGCCGGAGCCTCAAGGGGGGCGAGGACACTGCCGATTCCCTCAATGCCGCCCGCAGGCGGTCGATCTTCTCGAGCTCGGTCTCGCCGAGGAACCGCAGCGTGATATGGATCGCTTCTGGCCGTACCCAGCGAGACCTCAGGCCGGCGGCTCGGAACCCATCCTGAAGCTTTCCAAGCGCTCTTCGAGCCTCTCCTGGCAGCTCCCCCGCGACGAACAGCCTCATGCCCGCTCCTGCCGCTGCATGAGAGTCGAGATCCTCCGCATCATCTCCTCCGCTCCACCCTCACGGCGGTTTCTCCTCCCTCCGGATTGACCTTGCCCGATCATGAACGGCTCTCCGAAGGTCACGACGACGCGCCCCGGCCGGGGCCAGAGCCGTCCCTTCGGCATCGCCTCGTGAGTGCCGTCGATTGCTGCGGGCACGATGGGGACCTCTGCGAGAGCGGCTATCAGAGCGGCCCCCGGGCGCGGCGACCTCAGGCGGCCGCCTGAATCCAGACCAACCCCCTCAGGAAAGATCCCGACGATCTGGCCCCGGCGCAGTGCGCGCAGCGCCTGGCGGACCGCTCCATGGTCCGCTTCGCCCGAGTCGCGCACCGGAATCGTCCTCATCCAGCGGTAGAACCACCTTTGCGCTCTGCGATCGTACAGGCGGCGGCTGATCAGGAACCGTACCGGCCGCGCGCAGGCCGAGCCGAGAACCACCGGATCAAGCCACGAGCAGTGATTGGCCGCGAGGATGAAAGGGCCTCTCCGGGGCACCTTCCCCACGACCTTCAGGCCAAGGTAGGCGCGTCCCAGAGGCCAGAAGAGGATCTTCACCAGCCAGTAGAACAAAGCCTCTTCTCCTTCTCTTCGCCGTCATCGTCCTCGTCGTCCTCCTCCATGAGGAGGATCATGTTACCCGAACGTTCTCTGTTCAAGACGCCCGCGCGTCCAGAAGCTGTCTCACCTCTTCCTGCATCCGCCGCGCGGCCAGGCCATAGGCCTCCTCCCCGCGATAGGCCTCCCCAGGGCGAAAGGGCCTGCCGATGCGTATCCGGATGCGGGCCGGCCTGAGGAAGCGGGCATCCTTGGGCCAGGCCCTCAGGGATCCGTCGATGGACACGGGCACGACGTCAAGCGACAGCTCGCAGGCCAGTATGGCCGCTCCCTTCTTGAACGGCTGGAGCCGACCGTCGCGGGAAAGCCCACCCTCAGGAAACACGAGCAGGATGCGCCCTTGCTTCAATCCTGCCGCGGAGACCTTCATGGCTTGCAGCAGATTCGTGTCCGGGTCGATGGGAACGACATTGGCGAGCCGCCCGAGGACCTTCTTGAGGCCCCGATCGAACCAGGGCGTCCAGCCCAGCGAGAACAGGCGCCTGACGACAAAGGGGGGAAGCGCGGAAGCCAGGAGCACACCATCCAGGTAGCTTTGATGATTCGCGCAGATGATGTAGGGGCCTTCCCCGGCAAGGTTCTCCCTCCCTTCCACCTTCAGTCGGAAGAGAAGTTTGAACAGGAGGCGGGCCGCCCACAGGAACATCCCCCGGAGCGAGGCAAGGAGCATGGTTTCGGAGCCGGCGGAGTGCCCGGAGAACTCCTCGGGTCCGACGCCGCCCAGGATCTCCTTGAAGGTCACCGGCGGGGGCAGTGTCTCGTGGTCTCTCGGCTCCGCCTCACCGGAGATTGCTTCCATCAGGTCTCGAACCGTCTGGATCCGGCTGAAGGCCGGTTCCCCCGGATGAACGCCGAAGGCCCTCTCGATGCTCGCCATCAGCTCCACGCGCTGGAGCGAGTCGAATCCCAGATCAAGCTCCAGGTTCATCTTCGGACGGATCCTCGCACCCTCGGGCGCTTCCAGCTGGAGGAGAGCGACGAGCCGCTTCCACTGAGGGGAGCTCGGGATCGGTTCGTCCTCCGGCCCCTCGTGGTCTCCCGGGGCGACCGCCCGCTGGAAACGGCCGGCTTCGACCTCCTTCTGCAGCCGCTGCCTCTGGAGCTTCCGCGTAGCAGTGACCGGCAGGGGAAGTGTCAGGATGTCATAGCTCACGATCCGCTGGTACGGGGGCAGTCTCGCCGAGAGATCGGCGATCTCCGAGCGGATGACCTCGCGGACATTCGCCTGGCCGAGACTCTTGAGGTGCTCGAAATCGGGCACCACCAGCGCGTGAAGCCTCACGGACCTGGTGGCTCCAGATGGATCCCTCAAGCCCATCACGCATATCTCCCGGATGCACCGGCTCTGAAGATAGTGCCGCTCGAGCGGCTCGGGGGAGATCTTCTTCCCCGAACTGAGGACGATGATCTCCTTTTCCCTTCCCACGATGTAGGTGTTGCCGCGGGAATCCACGCGCCCCAGATCGCCCGTGTGAAGCCAGCCATCGCGCAGGACCTCGCGCGTCGCCTCGGAATCGCCGAGATACCCCTCCATGAGGACGGCCCCGCCGATGAGGACCTCGCCGACCCCATCGGAATCGGGCTCGGCGATCCTCAGTTCCGCTCCCGGTATGGGCCGGCCCACCGAGCCGGGGATTTCGTGGCCGAAGGAGCTGATCGCTCCCCCGCCGAAGGTTTCCGTCAGGCCGTAGGCCTGAAGGAGGTCGAACCCGAGGGCCAGGAAGTCCCGCATGACATCGGCGTCGAGTGGGGCCCCGCCGCTGATCAAGAGGCGTAGCTTTCTCCCGAGTCTTTGATGGATCCCGCGGAAAAGCAGCCAGCCGAAGTTCGTCCCAGTCGTCCTCCGAGCCAGCCAGGACAGATCGAGCAAGGCCCGGAAGAGCAGCCCCCTCGCGCCCGGAAGATCGCCGACGATCCTGCGGTGGAGCCGGTAGAGGACCTCCGGCACGCAAGGAAACGCCGTGATGCCCTCCTCCGTCATCGCTTCCGAAAGCCGCGCGCTGTCCGGCGACGGCAGGTACACGACGGAGATGCCCAGAGCCAGCGGGCACAGCAACCCGCCAAGCAGGGCAAAGACGTGATGAGATGGAAGGGCCACCAGGACGCTTTCTCCCGGAACGAGGGGGAGCTTCGCGGTCAGGCCTGCGACGGATGAGTTGATGCTGCGATGCGAGATGACTGCCCCCTTCGGCTGCGCGGTCGTCCCCGAGGTGTAGATGATCGCGCCGATGTCGCCGGGCGAAAGGGAAGGCTCGAGCGCCTCCGCGCGTTCTCCTTCCGCACGGAGCTGCTCCAGGGAGAGGCACTCCTCACCGGTCCCGGGCTCATGCAGCGTGATCACGAGCGGCTTGACCTCGAGCCGCTCCACGGCCTTCTTCAGCCGCTCCGTGTTCCCGGGCGTCGCGAAGACAGCACGGCAGGAAGTGTCTTTCAGAACCGAGCAGAGCTGATCCGAGCCGCTTGCCGTGTCGACAGGCACGAGGGCCGTGCCCGCCCGCAGCGCGGCCAGGCAAGCGACGGCCCACGGCGGGCTCACGGGAGAGAAGATCGCGACCCTGTCCCCCTTGGCGATCCCGCGCCGGATGAGCCCCCTGCTGAGGTCGCGCGCCAGACCCCACGCCTCGCCGTAGGAGTAGCTCGGCCCCTCCTCCTTGATGCCGGCCCGCAGGCAGGGCCGTTCGGGAAAGCGGACTGCCGTGCGCTCGAAGAGCTCCCAGACGGGAATCGGGCCCATCAGGACGCGGGGGTGCCCGCGCGAAGGCGGGAGAAGGCTCTCAGACCTGATCGGTCGCCATCGCCAGCTGCTCCTGCTGGACCATTCCATCCCCTGCGCCGGCGCCGGCAGGGTGGTCCGGGGAGACAGCGCTGCCTCCGAGTTCCGGCATCCGATCAGCTCTGGACATCAGCGGCGCATAGGGGCCGAGCACCCGCTCGTACTCCCTGTGGTAGAACTCCGGCAGGACCTTGGATCTCCCCTCATGGAAGGCCAGGAACTGCCTGTCCGAGACCAGCATCTCGCGCAACCTCATGAAAGCCCGCTTCCTCTGCTTCTTGACCATCGTGCGGAGGACGTGGACGAGCCGGAAGAGGGGATGGGATGAAATCCGCAGTCTTCGCCGCAGCATGCTGCTCGACGTGTAGTGGGAGAAGATGTCGATGAGCTTCCCGTAGTAGGTCACGGGGTCGTAATGCTTGAGCGTCGTGACAGTGTAGGGGGAGTAATAGAAGAGGAACGGCATCGATGTCAGGATGCGGCCTTCCTCGATGTACTGCTGGTGCAGTGGCGTCGCGCCGAAAGGGTGCGGGATGTTGACAACCGGCCAGTCGAAGGGGGTGCGGGTCATGATCTCCTTCGTCAACTCCACGGGCTCGTCCCCCTCGTCGACATCGAGTCCGAAGATGAAGTTCGCCTGGATGTAAGGAACGTTTTCGTAGAGAAGCTCGCAGTGCTCCACGACCCGCTCGACCTTTTCGAGGCCCGACGACCGTCCCACACCGGCCTTGTTCGAGTAATCCGACCACGATTCGATCCCGGGGGCCACAGTGACGCAGTTCGTCTCCCGCAGCCTCCGCACCCTCGATCCCCTGAGGTTCGACAGAGAGCTCTCCATTATGTAGGGGTTGCGGGACTCCGGCGGCAGGAGCTCCATCACGTCGAGGACCTGATCGAACTTCACGGCGAAATTCGGGTCGTGGTAGGCGATCCGGACGGACGGCAGGCTCCGCGCGAGGAACCTGAGGTCTTCCGCCAGCCTGTCCAGCGCCAGCATCCGGTACGGGTTGTTCCAGTCGACGCAGAAGTTGCAGGCGTACGGACAGCCCATGCTGGCCAGCAGCGGAACCGTTGTCGCGAAGAAGGGGCGCTTCCCACGAAGGAAGGAGGAGGCCCGTATCTCGGGCATCCGCTCCTCGACGCTGGGAACCTCCTCGAAGGGCTTCGCGGCAGATATGATCGAGCCGGGATCGAACCTCCGCTGAAGGATATCGCTGATAAGGGCCTTGTCGCACTCCATGACGACGAGATCGAAGAACCTCAGGCAGTCACGAGGGTAAGATCTGGCATGGGCCCCCCCGATCACAGTCAGTGTCGAGTTCCTTCGATACAGCCGGGACAGGGCGCAGGCCAGAGGGCTGGCCTGCGTTGCCGTCGAGATGAACAGGATGTCCAGGTCCTTGGGAAGCTTCTTTCCGGGATCCCCGACGCCGTAATAGGTGGCGTAGAACGTCTGGTGGCCGAGCTGCCGGCACCAGACCGAGATCGCCTGAGGAGTGATGCAGGCGTACTGCTTCATGAGGAGCCAGTCGTAGAAAGCTTCGCCCCAGCTTTGCGCCGGCGTCGCGAGAACGTCGAGGATCCCGACTCTCATGTCCCCCCCCCCAAGGCCGGCCTTCACGCCGGAATCAGGCTCGGGCGCCGCGGTCGGCTTGCTTCCGAGGAGACGATGAAAGCGCATGAAGTAGTCCGCCGCCGAGATGACCGCCAGCACCATCACCAGCCAGAGCGCGACAACCGCCCAGCGCTCGTAGCGGCCCCAGCGGGCGAGGCTGTTGGTGAGGATCAGCAGGACAATGGCGATCACCTGGGAGCCCGTCTTGTACTTCCCCCAGATGGAAGCCTTGAGGATGACACCTGCGGACGAGGCGACGGCCCTCAGCCCGGTGACCGCAAGCTCGCGGCCGACGATGATGATGACCATCCAGGCCGGGGCGACCTGCGTCTCGACCAGCGCGATGAAGGCGGCGCTCATCAGCAGCTTGTCAGCAACGGGATCCAGCGGAACCCCCAGCGTCGTCACCTGGTTTCGCTTCCGCGCGAAGTAGCCGTCGAGCCAGTCGGTCATCGAGGCGGCGAGGAACAGCCCCACGCCGAGCATTTCCCGCAGTTCGATCGTGTTGGCGATGAGCGGATTCTCGGCGAGAGCCCAGGGAGGAGCGAGGATGATCCCCACCAGGAAAGGAACGAAGAAGATCCGGAGGAAGGTCAGGCTGTTGGGGAGGTTCAGTGTGAATTGAAAGCGCGGATCGGGGGAGGGGCGCAAGGGACTGTTTTTCAGGCAGTTGAACAATACCACAAGCGCTCGCTGTGAACAATTCGCCCCCCTTCCGCTCGCTTGACAGGACCGGGGGCTCGCCGTACTTCCAGCTCTGTCCCCAGCAGGGCTGCTGAGCTGAAAGGGCCGCATCACATGGCGCCACGAGGACGCGGAAGGCCGACGGACGAGCCCTCCGCTTTCGAGGACCAGTATCCGTGGGAGCTGCACGAGCGCGCTCTCGAGCATCTCGGCCGTCTCGAGGTCGCTGAGGCCCGGGAAGCCCTCGGGGCCATGCTGCCTCGCTTGAGGACATTGGCCCCGGAGAAAGTCCGCCCCGCGGGGTTCCTGGCGTTCGACCTCATCGGACAGTTTCGCTCGCTCATGGAGCCGCTGTCCGCCTCCAACGGGGAGTGGAGGGCCAGGCGCTGGAAGGAAGCCCGCGCATTCGCCGCGTCGCAGAGCGGTCCTGCCCTCGCCGCACTCCTTCAGGCCGCGGTGGCCGACAGCTTGTATGCCCATTCCAGATCCCCCGAGAACCCTCTCGTGGCCCGGGCCCGCGCCTTCATCGAGCAGAACTACGCGTGCAAGCTTTCCCTGCGGCATGTCGCGGAATTCCTCAATGTCTCGCGCAATTATCTGTCGGGCCTCTTCCGGAAGGAATGCGGCCGCACGATCACCGAGCACATCCACCAGACCCGAGTCAAGCGCGCCGAAGCGTTGCTGGTCGCGGGAGGCCGCACGATCTCGGAAGTCGCCTACCAGGTCGGCTATCAGAACTACCGCGACTTCTACCGGAATTTCGTGAAATTCGAGAAATCCTCCCCGACGCGTTTTCGGCGCAACCGTTCGCCGCAGCGGCCGGCGCCCGGCGCGCCCGCCCAGGCGTGACGCCGAGCCTCCTCCGCGCGGTTTCCTGCCGATGTTCCGCCGCTCGCCGGAGGTGTCGTCCGTGAGCTTCCGCAGGCTTGCCGCGGAGACTGCGGCGAGCCTCCTGAGCGGGGCCCTCTTTGCTTCGGCCCTCCAACTGCCCGGATGCGGCCCTCTCTGCTGGATTGCCATTGTCCCCTGGGCTGTGCTCTACGGGCGGCCGGGAAGCCGGTCCAGCTTCCTTCCGGCCGTCCCCGGGATTCTCCTCTACATCCTCATCGTCTGGAAGTCCCTGCTCAAGTACGGCGCGGTCTTCGCCGTCACGATCTCGATAGAGGCTCTGGTCATCTATGGAATGGCTCTCCTACTGCTGCGCGAGACGGGGCGCTGGTGGCCGTCATTACCGATCGCCTTCCGGCTTCCCGTGCTCTGGACGGCCATGGACTATCTGCTCGTCCGGTTCGAGTTCTTCCGCACACCGGTCTACTTCCTCCCCAACCCCATCGCCGACTGGCCCGTGCTCATCCAGATCGCGGATGTCTTCGGAGGGCTCTCGCTCGCCTTCCCGGTCGCAATGGTCAACGGCCTGGTCGCGGACACCTTGCTGCTGCTCTGGAGGCGCCGACGGGAAAGGGGAGAGACGCCCGGCCCACCGGTCCGGGCGGTCCTGGCAGCGGCCCTCACCACAGGAGCCCTGATCGCCGTCATGCTGCTGTACGGTCTGGCGCGCATCGACAGGACCGAGCCGATCCCGGGGCCGCGCGTGGCGCTCGTGCAGCCCGCCCTTACGCACATTGTCGGCTGGCCGATCGGCGTCCATGCCGAGGAGCTCTATCAGACCGCCCGCAACGTGCCGGCCGGCCAGGCAGACATCGTGATGTGGCCGGAGAACTCCATCATGGACTTCTACGACCTCCCCCACCGCTACCTGGACGACCTGTCGTGGCTGGCGCAATCGCGCGGCGCTTCCATCCTCTTCGGGGGGACGGGCCGGGCGAAGGGGGACACATTCCGGGGCACGAACCAGGCGGTGCTCCTGTCTCCGGAGGGGCGGATCGAGGGGACCTACTCGAAAATCGACGTCATTCCCTGGTCGGAATACCTCCCCTTCGAATCGTCGCTGTCCCGCTTCGCACCTTCTCTGAACCTCCTGCACATGGAGCTCGTGCATGACACCCTGGGCTTCTTCCCAAAGGGGACCAGGGGCGACGGGATGTCCCTGTTCCCCTACTCATGGCAGAACCAACCTCTTCCCTTCGCCGTCATCCTCTGCTCGGAGAGCGGGATCCCCTCCCGCGCCCGCGAAGGGACCGCTCTCGGGGCCCGCTTTCTCGTGAACCTCACCAGCGAGGGGGAGGCCGGCTCGCTCCTGCACCGGAACATGCTCAGGATCTGCTCCCTGCGCGCCGTCGAGAACCGGCGTCCCATGGTCCGGGTGGGAAACACGGGCATCAGTTGCACCATCGACGAGAGCGGAAGGCTCCGGGACATCCTGAGGCGTGGCCCAAGCGGCGCCTTCATGGAGGAGGCCGGGGTGCTTGTGGCCCGCATCCCCCTGCCCGCACACCCTCCCCACCAGGCTCTCTACACCACTCTGGGAGATGTCTTCCCCCTCTCTTGCGTCGCGCTGTCCGGCTTCGCCGCCGCTGCGATCGCGCTCCGGCGCCGCCGCATGCCTGGCCTGGCAGCCGCCGCAGCCCTCATGCTCGCGATTCCCCTGACGCTTGCAGGCTGTCGGGCGGCTGCTGCGCGCTCGCCCCTCGATTTTCCATCGGCCCTGCATCAGGGCGTCTCGGCTTTCCAGGAGGGGCGCTACGGTCTCGCACTGAAGTCCCTGGGACATGCCGCGGACATCGCTCCGGAGGAAAAGGAGCCCTACCGGTACATCGCCGAGATCCTGCGCCGGCGGCGGAAGCCATTTCAGGGCTATCGGTTCTTTCAAGCGCGCAGGCGCGTGGCCGAAACGATCCCGGAGGTCGCGAGCTACCTCGGGTATTTTCAGGCGGAGACCCACCAGAAGGCCGCCGCCGCCGTGACCTTGAGCCGTTCGCTGGAACAGGATCCCGATCAACGCGCCGGGCTGCTCACGTTTGCTCGGTTGATGTTCGAGTCGAACCGCGCGGCGATGCTGCTCCCCTACCTGGAAAGGTATCTCCGGATTCATCCCGACGACCGGCCGGTCGTAAGATCGCTCGGGGAGGCGCTGCTGGCCGCGAACCAACTCGAGAGCGCCAGAAAAGTCCTCGACGGGCTCCTCTCGGCCTCTCCGGAGGATGCGGAGGCGCTGCGGTTGAGGGGCGTGCTCAGCCTCGCCGAGGGTCGTCTGGAGGAGGCCACCGGTTTCATGGACGCATCGGCCCGGGCGGACCCGAAGAGCCTCGAGACCCGCTACAACCAGGCACGGATCGCTCTCAGGCTCGGAGATTTCGAGAGGGCTCGGGGGGCCATCGACGGCCTCCACCAACTCGAAAAGCGGGGTGAGTTCCACCCGTGAACCCAGAGGACGGAGTTGCCACTCGGTCCATGAAGCTGCGCCGGATCGCCATCGAAACCGCGGCGGGGCTGCTCGGAGGTGCGCTCTATGCCGCGGCCCTGGCCGGTCCCTGCGGACCCCTTTGCTGGCTCGCCCTGGTGCCGTGGGCGATCCTCTACGGCCGTCCTGGCTCGCGGACGAGCATCGCAGCAGCGGCGCCCGGGATCGTCCTCTACATTCTGATGGCGTGGCGTTCTCTGCTCGATTACGGAGTGTTCTTCGCTCTCATCATCTCCCTGGAGGCGTTGCTCTACTACGGCGGCGTGCTCGCGCTGCTGAGGGCCACAAGCAGGTGGATGCCGCGGGTGCCGATCGCTCTGCGGCTTCCCGTGCTCTGGACGGCCATGGATTATCTGTTCGTCCGGTTCGAAGTCTTCCGCGGTGCGCTCTTCTTCCTGCCGAATCCCCTCGCGGACTGGCCCGTCCTCATCCAGATCGCCGATATCGCCGGCGGTCTCGCTCTCGCTTTTCCCCTCGCGATGGTCAACGGTCTGGCCGCCGACCTGCTGCTGCTCCTCTGGGGCCGCCGCTCCCCCCTGCCCGCGGCTCCGTCCCGCCGGACGATCGGCGCGACCGCCGGTGCGACGATCGCCCTCCTCGCCGGGATCGTCGCCTACGGGCTGGCCCGCATCGACCGCTTCGAACCGCCGAACGGCCCTCGGATCGCCCTCCTCCAGCCCGACCTGCCTCACATCGTGGGGCGGCCGCTCGGGCTCTACATCGACGAGCTTTACCAGACATGCCAGAGGGTGCCCGCCGGCGCGGCCGACCTCGTGATATGGCCGGAGAACTCCGTTCTCGACTTCTACGACCGGCCGAACTTCTACCTGCACGATCTGACCTGGATGGCCCGCTCGCGCCAGAGCCATGTTCTGTTCGGCGCGCTGGGAAGGGCGAAAGTGGACCCTTTCCGCAGCACGGACAGCGCGCTGCTGCTGTCCCCGGAAGGGCGCATCGAGGGGCATTACGAGAAGATCGACCTCATCCCCTGGGCAGAGTACTTCCCCTTCGAATCACTCCTGTCGCGCATCGCCCCCTGGCTGAACATCCTCCACGTCAAGGCGCTGGTCGGTTTGCAGGGCTACTTCCCGACGGGAACGGCCGGGGAGAAGGCGACTCTCTTCCCCTACGCGTGGCAGGGGCGGCCCCTCCCCTTCGGCGTCGTGATCTGCTCGGAAGCGGGGATACCCGGCCGGGCTCGTTCGGAGGCCGCCCTGGGGGCCAATTTCCTCGTCAACCTCGTCAGCGAGGGAGAGGCGGGGGGGTACCTCCGCCGCAACATGCTGAGGGTCTGTTCGCTGAGAGCCGTGGAGAACCGTCGCCCGTTCGTGCGCGTCGGCAACACGGGGATCACCTGCACGATCGACGAAAGCGGCAGGCCGCGCGATATTCTGAGCGGGGAGAGGACCGGCGCGGAGTTCAACGAGCCCGGGATTCTCCTGGCGCGCATCCCCCTTCCGTCGAGCCGGCGCCACGCTGGGTACACCGATCTGGGCGACATCCTTCCCGCCGTCTGCGCCCTGCTGGCCGTCCTCGCCCTGGCGAGAAGCATCCTTCCTCATCTGGGGCGGATCGGCGCGTTTCCGGCCCTCCTGTTCTGTCTCGCTCTGCTCGCCGCGGCCGTGACGATGCCGGGATGCTTGGGTATTCTCCGTCATGGCAGGGGCGATTTCGATTCCATCTTCGAGAGAGGAGTCACCGCTTTCAAGGAGGGGCGGGACAATGTCGCGCTGGGCGCCCTGGAACGAGCGACGAGACTCTCGCCCAAACGCGTCGAACCATACCGCTACATCGCGGAGATCCTGCGCCGTCAGAAGCAGTCTCTGCATGGCTACCGTTTCTTCGAGAAGCGCCGCGATCTCGCGCGGACCGAGCCGGAAATCTCCGCCTACCTCGGGTACTTCCAGCAGGAGCTGTACCAGAAGAGCGCCGCGGTCGAGAGCTTCCGGCACGCGCTGGACGAGGATCCCGGCCAGAGGCTCGCTCTGCTGTGGCTGTCCGTGCTGCTGCGCGATTCCAACCAGCCGGCCCTTCTTTTCCCCTACCTGGACCGCTACCTCCAGCTCCATCCCGACGATCGTGAGGTGCAGGGGCTTCTGGGGGAGGCGCTGCTGGATCAGGGGCGCGGGGACGAGGCGGGCACGATCTTCGACGCCATCCTCGAGAAGTCTCCCGAGGACCCGGACGCTCTCCGGCTCAAGGGGATGCTCCGGCTCTCGCTTGGACGCCTCGAGGAGGCCGGGATGCTCATGGCCAGATCGGCCCGCGCCGACCCTGAGAGTGTCGTCACACGCTACAACCAGGCGCGGATTGCCCTGATGCTCGGAGATATGCAAGGATGCCTCCGAGCCATCGAGGCGCTGCACGAACTGGAAAAGAAAGGGAACCTCCACCAATGAGAATTCCGATGCGACTTCCCGGAAGCTTCGTGGCGTGGGTGGCCCTGGCCTGGCTTGCCGCCGTGCTTGCCATCGCCGCAGACCCATCGTCTGGGGCGGGGGCGCTGGCCGAGGAGGCGGCTGCCCATCCGGAATCCGCTGCGATCGCTGCCCTTCGCGCCCGCCTCGGTTCCGGCGATGTTCACACGCGCCTGCTGGCGGTGCAGGAGATCGGCAGGACGGCGGGGGAGGAGGGTCTCCCGTTGCTGCAGCTGGCGCTTTCCGACCCGGAAGAGGGGGTCCGGGCAGCGGCGGTGTCCTACTACGCGAAGACGGTCGGACCGGTGTGCATTCCCCTCCTCACGCCGCTCGCGAAGGACAAGTCCACCGCGGTGATTCATGAGATCCTCAGCGCGCTCGATGAATGGCGAACGCCGGAAGCGACGTCGCTTTTCCTGGAGATCTTGAAAGACGGACCGCCCACGCTCCGGTCTTACGCGATCGGCCTCCTCGAGGGATGGGACGACCCGCAGATCGTTCCTGTGGTCTTGGAGCTGGCCCGTTCCGATCCCAGTCCCCTCGTTCGCAGGGGGGCACTCTATGTCCTCCGGCACATGAAAAACGCGGAGGCCCTCGACCTGTCCAAGGGAATCGTCGCGAACCAAGGGGACTATCTCGTGCGAGAGGCCGCGGCGCAATACCTCGTCTTCCTCGGCTGCGACGTGGCACGGCCCATCCTGGTGCCGGCGCTGGCAGACAAGGACGCAGGATTTCGCGAGGCTGTCGCGACGAGCCTCGCGAACAACTGCGGCGAGTCGGTCGTCCCGGACTTCGTTCAGATGCTGAAGTGGGAGGCGGAGGCCGTAAAGCCGGAACGTGCGGGAAACCCCGCGGAGGCCGGGAAGCCCGCGCAGACAGCCAAGTCGCCGCCGCCGACTGACAGCATGAAGGTGACGGCCCTGCGGTTGTTCAGCCGGTTTGCCTCTCCCGCCGCCCGGGAAGGGATCGTGCGGCTGCTTTCCGACCCGAACCCCACGGTCCGACGCTTCGCCGTGTCCGCCCTGGCAAAGCTGGGAGGATCGGACCTCAGGCGCGTTCTTTCCCCCCTGTTCAAGGACCAGGATCCCATCGTGCGCAGCGCGGCGATCGAGACCCTGGGGGATCACCCTGACAAGGAAGCGACGCCGCTGGCGGTGGCCGCGCTATCAGACGCCGCTCTGGATGTCCGGCTGACCGCTCTGCGCGCGCTCGGCAAGTCTCGGGATCGGAAGGCGACAGCTCCGGTCTCCAAGCTGCTGCTCGACAAGGACCCGCTGATCCGCAGCGAGGCCGCAGCGACGCTCGGGTTGATCGGCGACCCCGATGCCTTGCCGTCGCTGATCGGAGTTGCCGGCGACCCGGACACGCTCGTGAAGGAGCGCGTTGCCCAGGCCTTGGGAGGACTGCCAACCGAGACGGCGCTGGAACCGCTCAAGAAGCTCTCCGGCGATGGGGACCCGGAGGTTCGGCTAGCGGCCGTCCAGTCCCTTGGAACGATTGGGAGCCCGCGTGCGAGGGAGACGCTCGAGTCGGCCTTGAAGGATGCAGACTCTCGTGTGCGAGCCGCGGCGCGGGAGGCCCTCGCGCATCTTTCTCCTCCCTCAGGGAAAAACCCCCGGCCCTAGCTCATCTGCCAGAAGCTGGATCTCCCCATCTCAAGGGCACGGGGTCGTGTTCGGTCGCAGGGCGCCGTTGCTTCTCTTGCCCAGGTCCCCCTCCTTGCAGGCGTTCTTCTGCGAGACCAGGTAGTAGTAGGCGTTGCCCGAGGGGGTCGGAACCGCCGTGTCCGTCGCCGTGGTCGTCGTCGTCGTGGTGAAGCAGGTGTGGTTGTACGTCCCCCCGTGCAGCACCGAGGTGGTTCCCCGGTAAACCTGATGCCGGTTCAC
>QHYA01000206.1 GCA_003223995.1 Acidobacteriota bacterium
GACCACCTCGATCCCGTGGTTCCCCAGTGCCTCGTACAGGTCCTCGATATCCTCCACAGAGGTCGCGATCTCTTCCGGCAGCGCCTCGTTCAGCTCGTCATAGACGAGGTATCCACGCTCCCGTCCGAGCGAGATCAGATGACGGACCTGCTCGTACTTTTCTTCAATCCTCACAGAAGCCATTTTTCACCTCTTCGTGGCCGGCATCGAACCGCGACCCGGCCGCCTGCCTCCGGAAGGAATCGACCCTTCCTGCCCCCCGAGCGGTCTTCATTCCGCTGCTTCCCTTCGCAAGTGTGTGACGCCTGAGCCGGCCATGGCGCTACCTCCGGGGGCCAAGTGACCCCCCGGCCCCTCGCGGCCGGGTCAGGACAGGTCATCGATTCTCCTCGATAGTTCCATCTTCCTCTGGAACATCGCCTCCAGCGCCGCCGCCGTCCCTGCGGCGTCGATCTCCTTTTGCAGCCGGCGCCTTTCCGCGATCATGCGTTCCTTGCGGATCGTGGCCAGGCAAGCTGCCGCTTCGGCAGCACTCGCGGGGGCCTTCGGCTTGAAGGCAATGCCTGTCAAGAGATCCTGGGGAGACCCTTCCGGCAGGCGGCTCATCACGGCCGCGATGGTCGGCTCCTCGCCGGCGGCATCCGTGTCGCCGATCGCCTTCAGGATCAGAGCCGTCGGCAAGTCTTCGATCTCCTCCCTGGACAGGCACGGCAGAATCTCCCGGCGCGCCTCCATGCACCCCAGCAGATTCTGGACGAGACGGCTTTCTGCCTCGGAGACCTTCTGGGTGGCGCCCGCGAGCAGGCCGTTCCCCCCGGCCGCATCCCTGGCGCCGCGGGAGATCGATCGCCCACCCGATCTCAGGGTCTTTCTCACCTGCTCCAGGAGGACCCCGTCCTCCAGAGCCAGCCTCTCCGCGATCCGCTTGAAGTAGCCTGAGCGCTCGGCCGGATTCTCGAGCCCGGCCACGTGAGGCAGCAGCTCGTTGAGCGCCTCCACCTGCGCGGAAGGGTCAGCGAGATCCCGTCCCCTGGCCGCCTCCTCCACCAGGAAGTCGATGCAGCCGGGGGCGGAATCCAGCACCGTTCGATATTGCTCGGCCCCACGCTGGCGGATGAAAGCGTCCGGATCGAGCCCCTGCTCGAGCCGCAAGACCTGGACCGAGAAACCGCGCGCCAGCAGCAGATCAAGGCTCTTGCGTGCGGCCGAGATTCCCGCCGGGTCTGGATCGTAGTTGACCGTCACCCGATTCGTGTACCGGGACAGCAACCGCGCCTGCCCTGGCGTGAATGCGGTTCCCAGCGTCGCGACGGCGTTCGTCACACCAGCTTCATGAAGCGCTGCGAAGTCCAGGTACCCCTCCACCACGACCGCCTTCCCGACCCTTCGAATTGCATCGCGCGACCAGTTGAGCCCGTAAAGGTTCTCTCCCTTGGAGTAGATCGGGCTCTCCGAGGAGTTGATGTACTTGGCCGACTGAGGGTCTCCGCTCCCGATCAGCCGCCCTCCGAAGCCGATGACGTCTCCCGACAGACCGTGGATCGGAAACATCAGCCGGTCACGGAAGCGATCGTAGTAGCCCGATCCGTCCTCGCGCGTGGAGAAGAGCCCGCTCCGAGCCAGCAGTTTGACCGGATGCCGCGCCGCCAAGAGATAGGACTTCAGCCCGTCCCAGGAGGCCGGCGCATACCCGATTCCGAGGGCCTCGACCGTGTCCGGACACAGTCCACGCTGTTGAACGTAGGCCCGGGCCGCGGTGCCCTGCCGGGGGTGGCTGAGCGCCTTCCGGAAGAAGGCCGCCGCCTCCCGATGGATCTCGAGGAGTATCTCGCGATCCGGGTCCCGCCCCCGCCCGGACTCCCCGGCCCCGGCGGCTCGTGGCAGCTCGATCCCGGCCTTCTCGCCGAGGATCCGTGCCGCTTCCTGGAACTCCACCTTCTCGTACAGCATGACGAACTTGAAAGCGTCACCGCCCGCATGACAGCCGAAGCAATAGAAGAGCTGTTTCTCTTCATCCACCGAGAAGGAGGGGGACTTCTCGGGGTGGAATGGACACAGACCCACGTGACGCCTGCCGGCCTTGCGGAGAGGGAGATAGTCCCCTACGAGGCGCACAATATCCGTTGCGGCCCGCACCTTCTCCACAAAATCCCGGTAGTCCCGACCCATCGTTCCGCCCTCGAAAATCGAGCTCTCTGGCTCTGCGCTCTAGGTGTTTACACGCCGGTCCTGCGCCATCCGCTTGAGGGCCTTCTTGCGCGCTGCCAGAGCCTTACGCTTCCGCTTGGCGCTCGGCTTCTCGTAATGCTGGCGCTTCTTTAGTTCCGTGAGGATGCCCGATTTTTCGCACTTGCGCTTGAAGCGGCGCAAGGCGTTTTCCAGGGACTCGTCCTCACGGACCTTGACGAGCGGCATCCGCCTCTCACCCCCCTCCTTCTTTCGTCCTACGTGCAGACCGGCTCGCGACTGTAGTCAGCCACACACCAGCCCTCTATATATAGAGGAACGGAAGAAGACCTCAGAGCGTCGCCCCGCCAAGGGCAACCCCCCTCTGGCTCCTTCCCATTGCCGTGTCAAGTGGCTGCCTGCAAATGTCTAAGTCGTTGAGCAGCAGGCGATTATCTTTTCCGCCCCCCTTCTGTAGCAACTACATATATATCCCGCACCTCCCCCTTTGTCAAGCGCGGCCAGACACCCTGAGCCTGTTTTTCAACACCCTTATTTTACAATCACTTAGAGACTTGACATTCAGCCTCACCACATGCGGCGCGTGGAGGAACCTCCGGAGGCCAGGTGGGCCCTGTTCGAGCAGAGATCGGCATCCGGAGGAGTTCTTGCTCGCGTGCAAACCGTGGGGTGACGCGCGAAAGAGTGAAGCGGCCTCCGAAGGCAGGTGGATAGCCTAGCCAAACCCTTTGGGAATGGCTGACCAGGGCCTCATCCTGTCAGTACTTTCGGCGGACACCGGCGCGGTTGCGATTGATGAGGCTGGCCGCGTATCCAGCTCCAAAACCGTTATCGATGTTGACTACGGTTAGACCGCTCGAGCAGGAGTTGAGCATACTCATGAGAGCCGCAAGGCCTCCGAAGGCAGCGCCGTAACCCACGCTCGTTGGCACGGCAATGACCGGCGCATTGACAAGTCCTGCGACCACGCTGGGAAGGGCCCCCTCCATTCCCGCGACAACCACGAGCACCTGCGCCGCCAGGATACGCTCCTTCTCGGCCGTCAGCCTGTGCAACCCGGCGACTCCTACGTCGTAGAGCCGGTCCACCAGGTTCCCCATCAGCTCCGCCGTCAGCGCCGCCTCCTCGGCGACCGCTACGTCGGAGGTTCCCGCGGAGATCACCATGACTCCCGGCCGACGCCTGCGGGCGCGGCCCGCGGGCAACTGGAATACGGCCCGCGCCGGGGCGTTATAGAGCGCCCTGGGGTGACGTTTCCGGATCGCCTCGTGGACTTCCGGTCCGACTCTCGTCACCAACACGGCCTGTTCTCGGGAAGCGATCCGGCTCACGATCGCAAGGATCTGCTCGAGGGATTTCCCCTCGCCGAAGACCACTTCGGGAAAGCCCCGGCGAAGTTCGCGATGGCTGTCCAGCCTTGCGATGCCGAGGTCCTCGAAGGGAAGCTCGCGAAGCCCCTCGAGGGCCGCAGCGACGGACATCTTCCCCTTCGACAGGTCCTGCAGAATGCTGCGGATCGCCCCGATCTTCATGGCTTCACGCCGATTATCCCAGGGAAGGCGTCCCTTCGCGATCGTCCGCGGGAGGGAGTCGAGTCGCGGGAAAACCCTCTTCGGTCCCCTCTTTCACTCTTGACATCGTTCCGAAAGCGATAGTACAAGCGCGGTAACTTCCGGACGACGCGCGAGTGCGCCGACGGAGCTTTTTCTCTCCGGCTCATGGCTCAACCAAGAGGAGGGGGCCCCATGAACAAGATGGAGTTGATCGAAAGCGTGGCTGAGGATGCGGGCATCACGAAAGCGAGCGCGTCGAGAGCCATCGAAGCGCTCTGCAGCGGGATCGAGCGGAGCCTGAGGAAGGGACAGAAGGTGACGATGGTCGGCTTCGGTACTTTCGGCATCTCCCGCCGAAAGGCTCGGACCGGCCGCAATCCGCAGACCGGGGCGCCGATCTCGATCAAGGCGAAGAAGGTCGTTCGGTTCAAGGCGGGAAAGCAGCTCGACCGCTCGATCAACAAGTAGCCGCGTCCCCGACGCGAGCCGATCCAGCTCTTACCTCCGAGGGAAGGAGCCGGCGACGCGCCCCGAAACGGCCGAATTGGCGCAGGGCCCCTTTCGGTTGGTGCGTCGGCGTCAACGCCCCCGGAACGCCAGTTCCGGGAGCGCTCCGAGCGCAAAGCGCGCGAGGAGAGTCCGAGGGGGACAGGGTGGTCGTCGGGACCGCCGGCTATTCCAGGACCACGAGATCGGCGCCCGCCTCAACGGCGCTTCCCGCCGACACGAGAACGTCGGTCACCTTCCCCGCAAAAGGGGCGAGTAGCTCGTTCTCCATCTTCATGGCCTCGATGACGAGCAACGGCTGACCCTGGCCCACCGACTCTCCCGGCCTTACGAGCACAGCCGTGATCTTCCCCGGCATCACTGAGCGGACCTTCGCTTGCCCGGAGCGGGCTGTGCCGCTCCTCTGGCGAATGGGTCGGAGCGGGTCGAGCAGCAGGACCTCGACCGCTTCCGTGCCGACCTGTACCCGGAAGCCCTGGGCCAGATCTTCGACCGTCACCTCGTAGGACCGCTGTCCGACGAGCAGGGAATAGAAGAATCCGTCAACAGCGCGGGCGTCCACCACGTGCTCCCGTCCGTCCACCAGCACACGGAGCTTCTCTCCGGCGGGCTCGAAAGCGATCTCGTGCATTTGACCCTCGATCTCGGCCTCGATGCGAGTCATTTTCCTTGCCTCAGCGAGTCCCAGATGTCGCTGAATTGCGCCTCACCGCGATTCCGACTCCGCTCCCAGGATAATCCTGCTACTGAGGCGGCCGCGCAGACCCTCCAGCCTTCCCGCCAGCTTCCAGTTGAGCCTGCCGCTGAGCGCCCTCACCACCGTCCCTCTTGTGCCGGTGCGCGGCTCCCGGGCACCGACAGTGCTCTGCTCTCCCGCTCTTCGCTGCGAGGCCACGGCGCAAGCGATCAGCGCGATTTCGTGAAGCTCGGGAGGATGGTCTCGCACGGTAAGCAGCTCCTCCCCGTGCCTCTCGATGAAGCTCGTGTCGATATCCGCCGAGAGGAACGCTGGGTGGCGCACAAGCCGCCGCAGGAACGGGATCGTCGTCCGGATCCCCTGGATCCGGTACTCGTCGAGGGCCCGGCGCAGCCGGTCGATGGCCTCTTGGCGATCGCGGCCCCAGGCAACGAGCTTCGAGATCATCGGATCGTAGTGAACCGGCACCTCATATCCCGGATAGACCCCCCCGTCATCCCGGACGAAAGGTCCCGCCGGTGCCCGCAGGGTCCCGATGAGGCCCGGTGAGGGGAGGAAGCCCCGGAAGGGATCTTCGGCGTAGATCCGGCACTCGATCGCGTGGCCGCGCAGGAACACCTCTTCCTGCCCGCATGGGATGGGCCTGCCGGCCGCGATGTCGATCTGGCTGCGGACGATATCGATCCCAGTGACCATCTCCGTGACGGGATGCTCGACCTGCAACCGGGTGTTCATTTCCATGAACGAGAACGAGCCGTCCTCCCCCCGGAGCATCTCTACGGTACCAGCCCCTACGTACCCCGCTGCGAGCGCTGCTCGGACCGCAAGCTCCCCTATTCGCTGCCGGGTGTCCTCGCCGACAACCGGAGAGGGAGACTCCTCGACGAGCTTCTGGTGGCGTCTCTGGATCGAGCACTCTCTCTCTCCAAGGTGGATCGCGCTTCCTCGGGAATCCGCCAGCACCTGGACCTCGATGTGGCGTGCCCGCTCGGCATATCGCTCGATATAGATGGAGGGGTCGCCGAAAGAACTGCTGGCCTCTGACCGCGCCAACCGTAGCAAGCCCGGCAGCTCCTCCGGGGATCGAACGATTCGCATCCCTTTCCCCCCGCCTCCCGCCGCCGCCTTGAGGATCACCGGATAGCCTACCTCTCGCGCCAGCCGCGCCGCCTCGTGCTCTCCTTCGGGGAGAATCCCCGTTCCCGAAACCACCGGCACGGCCGCCTCGCTCATGATCCTCCGGGCCTCCACCTTGTTCCCCATGGCCCGCATCGCCCTGGCCGGCGGGCCGATGAAGACGATCCCGGCCGCCTCGCAGGCCTCCGCAAACTCCGGGTTCTCGGCCAGGAAGCCGTAGCCAGGATGCACCGCCTCGGCTCCCGAGCGGCGCGCCGCCTCGACCACAGCCTCCACCCGCAGGTAACTGTCCCGGGCCTGTGGCGCACCGACCTCGTACGCCTCGTCTGCGAGACGGACGTGCAGGGCCTCGCGGTCCGCCGTGGAGTAGATCGCCACGGGGGAGATCCCCATCTCCCGGCACGCCCGGATGACGCGAACGGCGATCTCGCCTCGGTTCGCGACCAGCAGCTTGCGGAAGGGATGGATCGAGGCCGGCAGCGGCGCGGCGGTCGTGAGGAGGGTCACAGGGGCATGTTCCCGTGCTTGCGGGGTGGGTTGGCTTCCCGCTTGTTCTCGAGCAAGGACAGGGCGCGGATGAGCCGCGGGCGCGTCTCGGAAGGAATGAGCACCTCGTCCACATAGCCCCGCTCGGCAGCGACGTAGGGATTGGCGAATTTCTCCCGGTACTCGGCGATCTTTCGCTCCCTCACGGCCCGGGGCTCCTTCCCCTTGTCGAGCTCCTTGCGGTAGAGGATCTCGACCGCCCCGGCCGCTCCCATCACGGCGACCTCCGCTGTGGGATAGGCGAAGTTGAAATCCGCTCGGATCTGCTTGGACGCCATGACGCAGTAAGCCCCGCCGTAGGACTTTCGCGTGATCACCGTCAGCTTGGGGACCGTCGCCTCGGCGAAGGCATAGAGCAATTTCGCTCCGTGACGGATGATCCCTCCGAACTCCTGGCCCGTCCCTGGCAGAAAGCCCGGCACATCCTCGAAGACCACGAGGGGGATGTTGAAGGCGTCGCAGAATCGGACGAACCGGGCCGCCTTGACCGAGGCGTTGATGTCGAGGCAGCCAGCGAGAACGGACGGTTGGTTCGCAACGATGCCGACAGGCCTTCCCCCAAGCCGGGCGAAGCCGATCACGATGTTGCGCGCGTAGCCTTGGTGGACCTCGAAGAAGTCCCCCTCGTCCACGACGAGCTGGACCAGCTTCTTCATGTCGTAGGGCTTTTCGGGGTTCTCGGGAACGATCGAGTCGAGCGTCCCTTCTCTCCTGTCCGCCGGATCGGAGGTGTCCTTCCGGGGAGGGTCTTCCAGGTTGTTGGACGGCAGGAACGACAGCAGCTCCTTCACCAGGGCCAGGCAATGCCTGTCGTCCTCGGCGGCGAAATGTGCCACCCCCGAGACTTCGTTGTGCGTCGCGGCTCCGCCCAGTTCCTCCTTCGTCACGTCCTCCTGGGTCACTGTCTTGATCACGTCCGGCCCGGTGATGAACATATAGGAGCTGTCCTTGACCATAAGGATGAAGTCCGTGATGGCGGGCGAGTAGACAGCGCCTCCGGCGCAAGGTCCCATGATGGCGCTGATCTGGGGAACCACTCCCGAGGCGAGCGTGTTGCGCAGGAAAATGTCGGCGTAGCCCGCCAGCGAGACCACCCCCTCCTGGATGCGCGCGCCGCCGGAGTCGTTCAGGCCAATGATCGGGGCGCCGGCCTTCATGGCCAGGTCCATGATCTTGCAGATCTTTGCCGCGTAGGACTCCGAAAGAGAGCCTCCGAAGACCGTGAAATCCTGAGCGTAGAGGAACACCTCGCGCCCGGCGATGCGCCCGTGCCCCGTGACCACTCCGTCGCCCGGGATCTTCTGGCGCTCCATCCCGAAGTCGGTGCAGCGGTGAACCACGAGGGCGTCCGTCTCGACGAACGATCCGGTGTCGCAGAGCAGCTCGATCCGCTCGCGGGCGGTCAGCTTGCCCGCCTGGTGCTGACGTTGGATCCTCTCGGGGCCTCCCCCTTGCCGGGCGACCTCCATTCGGCGGCGAAGCTCCGTGATCCTGTCCTCGCCCATGAGGCTCAGCTCGGGGTGTCCATGGAGATTGCGCCGGAGAGAGGGCGCCGACCGACCGGCTCCCCTGGCGCTGTCAGTCGAGATCCTCGTCTTCGGGGCTATCGGGCCCACCCGAGTCGTCGCCGTCGTCCTCCCCCCAGGGCTCCTTGTTCGCCTCTTCCCCGAACCCTCCAGGGCCCCCGTCCCAATCCTCTTCTTCTCCAGCCAGATCGTCGGCATCCGACTCGCCGCCCTCCGGTCCGGAGCCCCATCCGGAGAAATCGTCTGCGGCAGACTTGGAGCTTCCCACCGCGGCAAAGCGCGAGTGGAGCCTCTCGACCCTCGCCCCCCCGCACTTCGGGCAGGAAAGAGCACTCGGGCCCTGTCCCAACACAATTTTTTCGAACTTTTTCCCGCAGCCGGCGCAGAGATACTCGAAAA
>QHYA01000297.1:0-795 GCA_003223995.1 Acidobacteriota bacterium
TTGGCCGGCGGAGATACGGTATTCTCTCACTGCTGCCGACGTGTCTTCGGCAGAATCGTCGTGCCCGTGGCTCCGGCGTTCGACCGAATCGCATGAGGGCTTCATCACGTACTTCCCTGGCGAGCTGAGCACCGAGGCACCGGAGAACCCCGTTTTCCCGAAGCCTCCCGCCGAGGCAGCGAGCGGCCGTCCGGGCACCCTGGCTTCGCTCGGCGTCCTCGTGCTGGCGCTCGGCGCCCTCATTTTTTCGTGGCGGGTCTTCTGGCCGGATCCTGACCGCGACTTCAATCACCTCCATGGGTGGGGCTGGTGCGAGGTGAGTCTTCTGGCGCGGAACCTCGCGCATATCGGGCCGCTCGAGACCGGCCTGGCCCCGGTCGCCTACCAGTACCACGATACCGGCGGCCACTACATGTATTACCTGCACCATCCCCCGCTCATCCCTCTGGCCGTCTCGCTGCTGTTCCATGGAGGGGCCAATTCCCGCCCGCACGCGCGGGTGCGCTGGGCCAGCTTTGCCTTCGCTCTCACGTTTGTCGCGATGATGTACCTGCTGGGCCGGGAGATGGAAGGGGATCGGCTCGCCGCCTGGGCGGCGTTCTTCTCCGCGATCAACGCGGAGCAGTTCTTCTTCGGATCGAGCGCCGTCCTCAACGGGTTCTTCTGGTCCTCCTTCGCCGCCGCGCTGTCCTACTGGACTTACTGGCGCTGGAGGTCGACCGGCCGGCAGGTGTATCTCGCCGTCTGCGTTCTGTCGCTGTGCGCCGGACTTCTCGCCGAATGGTTCTCGTTCTT
>QHYA01000297.1:807-4819 GCA_003223995.1 Acidobacteriota bacterium
TGCCGCGCAGTTCACCCAGAGTCTCGCAGCGCGGACTCATTGGGAGCTTCTCTGGTCCTTTGCCTTCTACAAGAGCGTTCTCGACAGCGTCTTCTGGTACTTCTCTCCCGCCGCCTTCATCGCCGCCGTCGCCTTCGTCGTGACCCGGCGCTTCGCGTTCGATAGGCCGCGCCGGACCGGAACTTCCGAGGCAGAGCGGAAGCAGGCCTTCATCGTCTTCTCGTTGCTCATCGGGGCGCCGCTGCTTCTCCTTCCGAGGAGCACCATTGACCACCAGTTCAGCTATGCGCTGCTGCTGCTGCCGCTCCCCCTCGCGGCGGCCGCGGGCCTCGCCTTCGTTCGATCGCGCCCTGTCCAGGCGGTCGTGATGGTCACCACGTTGCTGAGCGCGTCCGCGTCGGCCAGCGAGCTGAGCGCGACCAACAACTCGCCCCGCTGGGAGTTCGAGACCGGAGTGGCCGCGAACCTGTTCACCCCGCCGGGGTCCTTCGTGAAGGTTCCCCTGGACGGAGACCTGCTCTACCCGATGCTCCTCTTTTATGGCGACCGGGAGTTCATCTTCCCGCCGCCGCCGGAGATTCAGCCGGCCCCGATCCAGCCGAGGTTCGAGCTGATCACCGGCCCATTCCATGACGGTGCGGCATGTCCGCTGTACCTGCCCGCGAACTCCGCGACGCTCGTCGACCGTGAGCCGGGACTTCGCGCGAGGCTGCCGCGACGCGGCGGGACCTACGACGGTGGCGCCCTCGAGATCCTCGGTGCGCAGACCACCGGCTCCTATGGGGACCTGCGCCTCGTGGAGCTGGAGTGGGTCGCGCACGCGCGAACCCCCGAGCCGCTCGAGCTGGAGCTGGTCCA
Source organism: Acidobacteriota bacterium (assembly GCA_003223995.1). Lineage (GTDB taxonomy): Bacteria > Acidobacteriota > Polarisedimenticolia > QHYA01 > QHYA01 > QHYA01. The sequence continues at coordinate 1,666 of QHYA01000297.1, forward strand.
AACCGGCGGGGGGAGCTACGCCCCACTGGGGACGTTCGGTTTCCGCGGCAACACGCTGGACAGCTCGCAGGCAGAGACGGAGCGGCCGTACCGCGACGCCTATCTCGTGACAGCCCGCGGCACCGGCCCGGTATCGATCCGGCTGTTCGAGAAGACGCAGCGGAAGTATCGGCGAAGCGACTCCGGGATGCTCGACATCCCAGCGTCCGGAGGCCTCCTTCCCTGACAGCGAGCCGGCCGGCGGGGAGAAAGGCCAACCACCCGCGAGAAGGGACGGGAACGAAACGCCCCGCCGGGGAAAAGACCGGCGCCGAGATGCTCAGTAAGCCCGGGCGAAATATACGTTGCGAGACGAGGGGCGCCCACACCGGATGCACAGACCCGGTTCGCTCCGCCCGTCCAGCGGGATCAGCCGGATCGTCGCCTTGGTCTCGTCCTGGATCGCCACCTCGCAAGCGGTGTCCCCGCAGTGCCCGCAGACGAGGAAGCCTCCCTGCTCGATAGCCGAACGGAACTCTTCCCAGGTCCCGACGGATCGCGTCATGGCCTCCCGGCGCGCCAGCGCCGCCGCGAGAAGCTCTCCCTGGATCTCTTCGAGCAGGGCGGGCACACGCTCCGGAATCGCCGAGATGGGCAGCGGGTTTTTCGCCCGGTCATGACGGCGCACCGCCATCACCGACCCCGCCTCCAGATCCTTCGGCCCCAGCTCCAGCCTCAGGGGGACGCCCGCCAGCTCCCATTCGTTGAACTTGAAGCCGGGGTTGACGTTCTCCCGTCCGTCGAAACGGAAGCGAACGCCGCGGGCGAGCAACGACTTGCCGATCCCTTCCGCTGCCTGCTTGATCCTCTCCGTCTCTGCGCCCCCCTTCCAGATCGGCACCAGAATCACCTGGACCGGAGCCAGGCGGGGGGGCACCGCGAGAAGTTCTGGCCGAGGTCGTGCGAAGTCCCCGCCTGGAGAGCCTTGCCGTCCTGCATCAGCGCCTCGATGCAGTAGGTCCTGTCCGCTCCGGCGAACTTTTCTTTCTCCGTCTTCACCCCCGCCAGCACCGGAATCGCCATCCACTCCTCGGCGAAGCGGCGGTAGATGCCCAGGATGCGCAGGGCCTCTTCCTTGGCCTCTTCGTGCGTGGCGTGAGCGGTGTGTCCTTCCTGCCAGAGGAACTCCGTCGTCCTGAGAAAGAGGCGCGTCCGCATCTCCCAGCGGACCACGTTGGCCCACTGGTTGTACAGCAGGGGCAGGTCCCGGTAGGACTGGATCCACTTGGCATACATCGCGTAGATGACCGTTTCGGAGGTGGGCCTGATGACCAGCTCCTCCTCGAGTCGCGAGGCGGGATCGGGCTCCAGCGCGTCCGGGCCCGATTTGCCTGTCCCTCGCAGACGGGTGTGCGTGACGACCGCGCATTCCTTCGCGAATCCCTCGACGTGCTCGGCCTCCTTCGCGAGGAAGGACTTCGGGATGAACAGCGGAAAGTAGGCGTTCTCGTGCCCCGTCTCCTTGAACATCCCGTCGAGGACCCGCTGCATGTTCTCCCAGAGAGCGTAGCCGTGGGGACGGATGACCATGCACCCCTTGACGGGGGAGTAGTCGGCCAGCTTGGCCTGGAGGACCACGTCCGTGTACCAGCGCGTGAAATCCCCCGCGCGGGGAGTGATCAATTTCGCCATCGGATCTCCGACCGGCAGCGGTGCGGCGCTGCCGGAGCGGACATCCTACCCCGGTTCACCGCTTGCCGCGGTGCGGAGGTGGGCGGGAGGGGCGGGCGCGGGCGGCCGTCGAAGGCTGGAGAGATAAGCCGCCGCGCCGAGAGCGAGCCCGGCCAGGAAGAGTGGCCAGCGGAACCGGGACGGGAAGTTCGTTCCGTCGAACTCGGCCGGTGTGTCCAGCATGAAGGAAAGGATCACGAGCAGGCCCCCCAGGAGGGCGACTCCCCACTTCCATGGAGCGGGTCGCAGTCCCTCCCCACGCCTTTCCCGCGACAGAGCGTGAAGGCCCCCGGCCACCAGCGCTGCAGAGACCAGCAGCGGCGCCAGCACGGGCCCCACCCAGGGCCGCGGGATGAGGAAGAGCACGTCCCAGCTCAGAAGCGTCTCGGGGAACTGGATCAGCAGGCGCAGAAACAGGTAATAGCAGATGTCCCAGATCCCGAAGATCACCGCTGCCTGCGCAAGCCGCGCGACGGCGCCGCGGGCCGCCAGGCAGGCGACGGAGGCGATCATCAGCAGGCTGGCGGCTTCGCGCAGCACCTCCGTGAGGATCAGGAGACTGGCGGGAGAACCTGGCGAGACCAAGGCGGGAAAGCCGGGCGGAACGGACAGCTCGCCGAGCGACTGGAGGCGGTTGAGGTACACGACCACCGCAGCCTCGAAGAATCCCATCGTCACGGCGAAGGCGAAGGTCCACCCCAGTGCTCGCCGGCTGCCTTCCGTTCCGCGCCGGGGCGAGGGCGGTGCGATGGACACGGCGCTTCCGGGGATTGGCTGACCGGAGAGGCGATTCTCTCGGAGAGGGCTTTCCGGCGGGCTGGCGGCCTGCGTCGGGTTAATGCGGGCGCTCCTCTTCTGCCTCCCCCGTCATCGGGACGAATCGTACTCCGGTGATGTTCTCGCGCACGATCCCCGCCTCGGTCCGCGTGATCATCACCAGGTCCTGCTCGAGGCTGCCGACGGGGATGACCAGCCGCCCGCCGATCTTGAGTTGATCGATGAGAGGTTGGGGGACGTGCATCGGAGCGGCAGCGACGAGGATCCCATCGAAGGGCGCCGCCTCGGGCCAGCCTCGGTAGCCGTCCCCCGCGCGGACCTTGACGTTGGTATAGCCGAGGGAGGCAAGGCGCTTCTCGGCCTCACGGGCGAGCTCCTCGATGATCTCGATCGAGTAAACCTCGCCGGCGATCTCTGCGAGAACCGCCGCCTGGTAACCCGACCCCGTCCCCACGTCGAGGATCCTCTGGCCGGCCCGGGGCCTGAGCAGCTCCGTCATCAAAGCGACGATGTAGGGCTGGGAGATCGTCTGATTGTTTCCGATCGGCAAAGGCCCGTCCTCATAGGCCCTCGAGGCCATCGACTCCGGCACAAACAGGTGCCGCGGCACCTTCAACATGGCATTGAGGACCAGAGAGTCCCGCACGCCCCTCGCCTGGATTTGCCG
>QHYA01000214.1 GCA_003223995.1 Acidobacteriota bacterium
GCCCCGATGAGCCCTCCGAGCCCCGGAGTGGTGGCGAAGGCGACCATTGCCACGAGGTTCACGGTCGTCTCCGGCACGTACTTGGTCAGCGAGTACGATGTCACGAGCTCCATCGAGGCGAGCAACCCCAGCAGCACGACGTCGCTCCCCCGCATCACCTTCATCAGACCGTTCCACAGCAGCAGCCACCAGCTCAAGAGGAAGACCCGCTTCACCGAATCGGCGGTGGGAGCGGTGAAGCCGAACCAGGCCACGTTGCTGCGGGCGACCCGGAGATAGAGGCACCCCGACATGGCGGTCCCCACGACGCTGGCCGCCGCCACACCTACCAGACCGGTCTTGAAACGCACAGCCAGGGCCATGAGTGCGCCCCCCCCGATGACCAGCAGGGCGGACAGCCCCATGCGTTTGTAGCCGAGGTTCTGCCCCTCCAGGACCGAACGCGGCAGCTCCCCGAGGCTCGTCAGGACGAGCTCGGCCACCAGCAGGGCCGCCGCCAGCCGGATCGTTCCGTACTGAGTGATCGCGGCCCCCAGCCATTCGGGAGAGAACCAGGCAATCACGCCCCCCGAGAGCAGAAGCAGGGGAAGGAACATCAGCCAGACCCCCAGCGCGCCGCCCACGTCCTGCCGCTTCTGAGTCTCGTCCTCCGAGGATTGCTGATTGGCGATTCGCAGCTTCAGAGCCTGGGTCGCGCGGCCGCTGGCCGGTCCAACGTAGCCGATGAGTCTGTCGAGCACCTGCCATGTCCCGAAGCCGAAGTCTCCCAGCCCCTTCACCAGAAGGGGGTTGATGGCGAAGCCCACAGCCAGGCGCGCGCCGTAATCGAGCACGGCCGCCAGGGCGTTGAGCGATGCCCTTCGGCTGAGGGTTTCGGTGCCGGGGTGCCTCGGGAGGGTTCTGACGGCCGTAGTGATGCGAGGGGACATCATGGGAAAGATAGGCAGCCGGTGTCCCGGCGCACCCTCACAGCCGGTTCCAAACGAAACTCTTTGCCGTGCTTCCCCGCCCTCCCTCCGGCCGCTCACCCATGGGCACGAGCACTCGTGCGGGACGGAGCGGTTCGGAAGTCATCGACTGATGAGCCGCCTGGGGAAGCCCTTCGCACAGGACGAGCACCCCCTCCGCCGCAAAGCGCTGCGCCTTCCGCCATGCGCGCTTGCGGTCGCGAGCACGGCACAGCTTCCAGAGCCTCGGCCGACTCAGCCCGGCCATGCCCCGTCGCGCCGGAAAGCCGCCGGCACCGGGGTTCCGCCGAGTGCGGGCCCGCGCTAGCACGAGGCCAAGGATCCGGCTCGTCCAGGACAGAGGAGGCCTCCTCAGGGTGACCCAGGCGGTCTCGAACTCCGCTTCCAGCCAGCGGTGCAGCTCCTCGAGGAGCAACCTGCGGGCCGCCGCTGGCCCTTCAATGACGTCGATCAATGCCCCCCGGCCCGCCAACTTCTTGCGCGGCACACGACTGAAAAGGCGCCTTCGAACCGCCCTGGCCGCCCGTCGTGCCGGCCTGACCCATCCGGATGCCCGTGACCCCGGGGGGGCATAAGACACAAGCGCCCGACGGAGGCGCCATCCGGCCCTGATCCGCTCCCACGTGGGGCAGCCGGGCTCCAGCGACGCCGCCGCGCACTCGAAAAGGTCCAGAGGCAGCGCGGGGAGGTGCTCCTCCAGGAATTGGCGAATCAGCGTAGGGTCCGTCCGCCCACGCAAGGAGACCCGCTCGCGTTCCCTCCGCGCCGGAAGTGGAGACCCGCTCCGCTGTCCCAGCACCAACTCCCATCCGCCGAACCGGAAAACCATGTGCACGACGAAGACAACCCATTCGCACTCGGGCGAGGGGACGGGGAACATTGCACCCGGGGTCGATCCGTCGAGAAGCGCCTGCTCCAAGGGGAGATGGAGCAGGCCGGCGACGGGGGATCCGAGGACGAGCCGGTCGTAGGCGTGCACGTGCACAAAGACGTCGGCAGCCTCGTCGTAGCCGTAGTAGTCGGTCGCTCCAGGAATGCGATCTCTCGCAGGAGGAACCGCTCGCTTGAAGCGCAGCCCTTCGAGCACCGCGGCAAGCCGGCCGATCTCCGTGTCGAGGACGAGAAGGTCCAGATCCTTTTCGCCCCTCTGCACCTGCAGGAGGGAGGAGCTGCCCTTCCATTGGCAGTGCGGAATCCCCTCGACCCTCAGAGCCTCGGCGAGTCTGGGGACCAGGCCTGGTGGCGCAGGCGCGTCCGGGCCTTGGCACCGAGTGTCGCTGATCGTCCTGCCGCTCCTTTCATCTGTTCCCCCGCATCTGTCCGCCGGGGGCGCTCGACGCCGATGTCAGTGGTCGCCCCTCCACGAGGGCTTGCTGCCGGCAGGACCCGCCCCGCCGGAAGCGGCGATCTCCTCCAGGAAGCACGCTGGCCGGCGGAATGGCAGCCGGCAGCATGCCGACTCGCCCTTCAGCGATGCAGGAAATATGTTTTCCATGGGTGCCCGCAGCAACTGGCGGCGTGGAGGCACCCCCGCGGATCGAGCGTGACCGTGTGACTGCATGGTATTGGGCTTCCCGACGCATGCCGCCCCCCAGGCCGAGGCAACAGGCGAGACATGCTGATCGAGTTGGTTGGCTGCACGAACGCCGGAAAGACGACTCTGGCCCGAAAAATCGTGGCCAACAGCCGCGCCCTCGGTCTGGACGCCGTCCTCGGCGAGGATCTCGTGCTCGAGCGGGCACGACTTCAGTGGGTCCACAGTCCCTTTCTCAGGAGACGCGCCGTGGAGGCACTGTCTCTGCTGGCCTGCCTGCGGACATGGCATCAGCACAGCGCGTTTCATCGGTTCATCCTTCGCGCCAGCTGGAGCGCGCCTGGATCGTGGCTCTACCGCCTGGGCGTCGCGCGACAGGCAATCCGGAAAGTGGGCCTCCGAGAGCTCCTCCGCCAACGGTCCATGGGAAGGATCGTCCTCCTTGACAATGATGGCGTGCTCCAAGCGGTCCACAATCTCTTTGTCCACCTCGACCACGCCAGCAATGAAAGCGGACTCGGGACCCTCGCGCGCCTTGCTCCGCTGCCCGACGTCGTCGCCTACGTCCGACAGTCCGAGGCCGTCCTCATCGAGCGAACTCTCTCCCGGGGGCACCATCGCATCCCCCACGCTTCCTCCGAGGAAGTGGGCCGCTTCGTGCGACGCGCCATGGAGGCCTTCGAGGACCTACGGCTGGAGCCGGCCGTGGCCGAGCGGCTGCTCGTCGTGGACGGCGAGCGGTTCACGGTTGCGGAGGGGACGACTGTCGGGAGCCCTTTCATGGTCGAGGCCGCCCGGCTGATCCGCACGAGCCTGGGCGAGGCCGGGCAGGTGGAAGGAAGCTCTTGCAACGCCGCCGGCCGGCGAGAAAGCCCCAAAGGGGCCCAGCCTTGGCCGTTGGCTCTGATCGAACGGCTGACCGAGGCCTTCGAGCATCGTGGGGTTGCCTACTGCCACTGGAAGAGCAACGTCCACCTTGCCGAGGCCGCCGCCTCTGAGCAGGACCTCGACCTCCTCGTGGATCGCGCCGACCTCCCTCAGGCCCTGGCCGCGCTCGCCGAGCTCGGCTTCAAGGCGGCGGTGGTCCGCATCGGTCGGAACCCTCCCGGTGTCTGCCATTACTACGGTCTGGATCGGGGGACGGGCCTGCTCGTGCACGTGCACCTCTTCAGCGGGGTCGTCAGCGGAGAGAGCTTCATCAAGGGGCATCAGTTCCCCTTCGAGGGGATGCTGCTCGCAGGCACGCGCACCCTGGGAGGGATACGGCTCCCCTCTCGGCCAGCCGAGCTGGTGGTGTTCGTTCTCCGGACCTTCATCAAGTACGGCTCCTGGCTGGACCGGTGGCGGCTCGTGCGCGAGCGGGAGGCGGTCCGCGCAGAGTTGGCCTGGCTCCGGGAGGAAGGGGCAATGCAGGAGGCCCTCACACTCCTGCGAAAGCACTGCCCCCCGGTCGAGGAGTCCCTGTTCCTGGAGTGTGTGCGGGCCATCGAGGAGGGTGCGCCGATGACACGCCGCCGCCGGCTGGCCCGCCGGATGCGCCGGAGGCTGCGTATCTACGGCAAGTACCTTCCCCCCCAACGCCTGCTGGCCTACCTGTGCCTGCTGGCCGGCTACATGCGCCGCCGCATCACCTGCCAGCGCCGGAACAAGAGCCTCCAGTCCGGAGGCGCCGTGGTCGCCTTCGTGGGGGGCGACGCCAGCGGCAAGTCCACTCTTGTCGCCGAAACCGCGCACTGGCTGGGTCAGCTCTTCGTCGTCCGAAAGGTGCACTTCGGCAAACCAAGCTCTTCGCTGATGACCTTCCCTCTCTGCGTCCTGCTGCCGCTCGCCCGGCGGCTGGCGCCGGGTCGGAGGCGGGAATCATTGGCGCTGCAAGAGACCCAAGAGCACGGCGCCCCCGTAGAGCGGCAAGAAGCCTCGCTCGCCCAGGCGGTGCGCGCCGTCGCGCTTGCCTGGGACAGACGGCGCCTCGCCTTGAAGGTTCGTCGGGCGGCCGCTCGCGGTGACCTCGTCATCTGCGACCGCTACCCTGCCGACGTGCCCGAGGCGCCCGACGGACCCAGGTTGTCTCTGGAAACCACCCGGGCAGGCCTCGCTCGGCGGCTGGCCCTGTTCGAGAAGAGCCTCTACCGGGACATCCCCCCGCCGGACCTCGTCCTGCGTCTGACCGTCTCGATCGAGACCGTCAGACAGCGCAATCGGCTGCGGGCCAAGCCGGACAAGCACGGCGAGACCTACCTCGACATTCGCCACCGGCAGGCCCGGTCCTGGCAGCGGACCGGATCGCGGCAATTGGTGGATCTGAGCACGGAGGGCACGTTCGAAGACACGATGCGGGAAGCCCGGGAGCTGATCTGGCGGATGTTGTGAAACGCGCCAAGATGCTCCATGTCATCACTCACCTGGGAGTGGGTGGGGCTCTCGACAACACTCTCCTTACGGTCGAGAGGCTCCCGCGCGACCGCTTCGAGGTCCACCTGGCGGCCGGCAGCCTCGAGGCCGCAGAAGGTGACGGGGACTGGGAGGAGCGAGGCCGACGGTGTGCCGACGCCCTTCATATTCTGCCGGATCTCCAGCGGCCGATCAGTCCCTTGCGCGACCTGCGTGCCCTGAAGGGTCTTGTCCGCCTTCTCAGGACCCAGCGCTATGACATCGTGCACACACACCTGGCGAAGGCAGGCGTGCTCGGCCGGGTCGCAGCCAGGCGGGCTGGTGTTCCGGTGATCGTCCACACCTATCACGCATTCCCCTGGCAGGCGGCACATGTCAACGGTACCACCCCGGATGCCCCAAACCGGCTGTCTGCGAAGGGGCGGTTCTTCCTCGAGCTGGAGCGATACGCGGCCTCCCTCAGCGATGGCCTCATCACGGTCTGCGAGCTGAACCGACAGCAAGCGCTGAGGCTTGGTTTGGCCCCCGCGGAGAAGCTCACCACCATCTACAGCGGGATCGACATCGACAAGATGCGCGTACCTCACGATCGAGCCGTCGCGAGGCGCGACCTCGGCCTGGTCGAGGGCGGGCCCGTTGTCGGCTTCGTTGGCCGACTGTCAACCCAGAAGGACCCTCTGACCTTCGTCCGGGCCGCCCGGATCGCAATGGTTCACCGTCCGGGCGTCCAGTTCCTCATCGCGGGAAGCGGCCCGCTTGCCGGGGCACTCCGCGCCGAGATCGGTGAGTGCACCGGCGTCCGCCTCGTGGGATGGCGTTGCGACGTGCGGCAGGTGCTGGCGGCGATGGACGTTTTCGCACTGTCTTCCCTGTGGGAAGGGCTGGGGAGGGCCCTGACCGAGGCGATGATCGCGGGTATCCCCGTGGCAGCCACCTCGGTGGATGGGGTTCCCGAGCTGGTCGTCCCAGGTGAGACGGGCCTGCTCTCCCCCCCGGGAGATCCCTACAGGCTCGCCGAGAACATCCTCTGGCTGCTGGAGCATCCGGCCGAGGCCCGGACGATGGCCGACCGCGCACGGGCGCATGTTCTCCCCATATTCGGCGTCGACAAGATGATCGAACGAACCGAGTCGCTCTACGAGCAGTTGCTGGTCCGGAAGCGGCTCGCAACCGGATAGCGACGGACCCCGCGACGCCGAAAACAATCACGACGATTTGTTCATTTCGATTTCTCACAGCTTCAGGAATCTTTGAAGCGCTGAGGAACGCCGACATTGTTCATAGGAACGAATTGAGTAGTACTCGCAAACGAGAATGCGATAGCGCGGGAATCTGCTCCTGAGATGAACACCGCACAAACAAGGCGCATTGCGCGATGTCGCAGAGGGTTATTTTCAACATTGATGCGTCTTCACAATGAGAAAAAGAATGAGGACGTGATTGAAGTCAAGAATGAAAGTCCGTAGCTTCTAGTGACCGTCCAACCCAGGCGACGAGTTGGCAATATCGAGGAGCATCGGCGGGGGGGAGGCGCACCTGTGTCTCCTTCTGTACGCCACCTGCTGTGTCCAGGGTGGGGAGAATGGAACAACGCAGGTCGCAAAGAAAGGTGCTTTCAGCGGATGCCAAGGCATCCATGCTCCCGCGACGACGCCGGGTCGGGCCGTCGGTGGAGGCAGTGGCGCCGCAGATGATGGGCGCCTCTGTCCAGGGGGGGAACGGTGGCGCAGCGGTATTTCCCCGCTGGAGCTTCTCCTCCCGGGGTGTCGGATACGGATACTCGACTCAGGTTCTGCTGACAAGCGCACCTCTCGTCCTGTCGGACCTGCTCGCGCTTGCCCTGTCGCTGCTCCTCTCGTCTCTCACGCCGGCAGGCGGGAGCGGGCTGTTGCCGGGGGTGGACCCGTTGCCTCTCCGTCTGGCCCTCTCAGGGCTGCTTGTAGTGATGTTCACGCTGCTGGGGCTGTATCCCGGCACGGGGCTGAACCCCGTCATCGAGCTGAAGCAGACCAGCCTCGCCCTGACGCTTCTGTTCGCCCCTTTCATACTTGCCGACTTCCTCCACGGAGGCGGTTGGTCCGTCACTCTGCTGACGTCGAGCTGGCTGCTGTCGCTGATGCTCGTGCCGTTGCTGCGGTTCTCTGCCCGGGCAGCCGCGAGCCGCTGCAACTGGTGGGGGCAGCCGGCCATGGTCATGGGGAACGGGGCGGAGGCGATCCGTCAGTACGAGCACTTCCGGACCCACCCGCAGCTCGGCCTCCGGCCGGTGGCCCCAGGGGACGCGGCGGATCGCGCCGGGTCGGAGGACTGTCCGGATCCGGCCCGCGCTGCCGAGCGGGCTGCCGCCTCTGCCGGGGAGAAGAAGGTCTTCTGGGCGATAGTAGCCCTGCCGGCCGGCGCGGGCCCGGAGGCCCGGCTGCTCATCAACCGGCATACCCGCGCCTTCCCGCACGTGCTCGTTGTCGCTCCGTTGGCAGAGCTACCCACTCTCTGGAACCACTCCTGGGAGTGCGGTGGCCGCATCGGCATCGAAATGAATGCCAACCTGCTCAAGCCGCACTCCAGGGTGGTCAAGCGGGTCATGGACATCCTGATCGCGACCGTTGCGGGGGCGGCGTTCCTGCCGCTGATCGTCGTGCTGGCGGTCTTGATGAAACTGACCTTCCGGGGGCCGGTCTTCTATTCCCAGGAGCGGATCGGCGAAGCGAACCAGAGGTTCCGTATCTGGAAGTTCAGGACCATGGTGGTGAACGCAGACCGGTTGCTCAAACAGGTTCTCGCCACCGACCCGCGGCTGCGCGAGGAGTGGCAAACAAGCCATAAACTGCGCAGAGACTTCCGGATCACTCCCGTCGGACGATTCCTGCGCAAGACGAGCCTCGACGAGATCCCGCAACTGTGGAACGTCTTGCGGGGCGAGATGAGCATCGTCGGCCCAAGACCGATCGTGGACGACGAGGTCCCGAAATACGCCGTGGGGTTCGAACTGTACACGAAGGTGCGGCCAGGGATCACGGGCCTCTGGCAGGTCTCTGGTCGCAACGGCACGTCCTACGAGGAGCGGGTTCGCCTGGACGCCTACTACGTCAGCAACTGGTCGCCGTGGCTCGACGTCTACGTGCTCGCCCTGACCACGAGGGCGGTCCTCCGTTGCAAGGGGGCGCAGTGATGGTGGAACCGTGGCCGGCTTTTCGGGCCGCGCTCTGGTACAGGGATCGTCCCTTGCTGGTAGCTCGCGCCCACGAGTCATGGGGGGAGATGTGAAGAAACTCGTCGTGCTGTGTTGCTCGATCACATTGTGCCCGGCGCTTCAGCTCGCCGCGGCAGCCACGGGGTCGCCTCGGATCGTTCGCTCTTTCGAGAGCCGGGAAGCTGTTCCGATGAGACCG
>QHYA01000299.1 GCA_003223995.1 Acidobacteriota bacterium
GCAGGGAGCTGGATCGGATCGCTTCGGAGACGGCATCAGTAGGGCGTCGGGTCGACGCGGCGATCCTGAACTGCGAGCCGGATTATTCCACCCTCGCAGTGTTCCGCGGAGGGGGGCCGACCTTCTTCCGCTGCAAGATCTACAGAGAAGTGGAGGACCAAGTCCCCTCCGGCCGGCTGAGGGTGCTGAAGAGGGAACTGTCCACATCCCTCTCTTATTACTCCGAGAAGCTGGAAGGGCAGCTCCCCCTTCCCGCGCTCTCGTGCAATTCCGACCCCCAGGCGGTGGGGATCGAACAGGTCCTGGCCGACGTTGGACTCTCTCCGGCAGCGGAGATCGACATCTCGCGTCTGGTCGGCATGCCGGCGGGTGCGGGCGATGCTCTGGAAGCGAGACTCGCCCCCGCCCTGGGAATCACCGCGGGGAGGATGCGTTGAGGACGATCGAGATCAACCTCGCCACCCGGCCGTTCCACAACAACCTCCTTCTCTACCTGGGGTACGCGGCCGGCATCGTCACGATCACGGCGTTCACGGCCTTCAATGTTCTCACCCTGACCCGTCACGCGCGCACGGTGGCGCAGCTCGATAGCGAGATGGCCTCGGGCCGCGCGCAGCTCGAGCAGCTCAACCGGGACGGGGAGCGTTACAAGAAGGAGATCGAGTCCCGAAATCTCAAGGACCTCGCGCAGAGGATCAACGCCGCGAACGGGATCCTGGTCGAACGCGAGTTTTCCTGGACCCGCCTTCTCAGCGCGCTCGAGGAGGCCGAGCCGTACAAGGTTCGCTTGCTGGACCTGAGGCCTACGGTGTCTCCGGCCGGCGTGCTGATCCAGGCGCGAGGGATCGCCCGGGACCTCGACAATTACCTGGAGCTCCAGCAGAAGCTGCTGGACCATCCGATGTTCCGTCGGGTCTATCCGACCGGCTACAACCGCCAGGCGGAAGGCGGCGAGTTCATGTTCGCCATCTCCTTCAACTACTTCCCCAACCCCCAGGACGCGCCGCCTGAAGGGCAGGAGGCGGCGGTGACTCCGGAGACGGTGGCGGCGGAAGCCAGGCGTCACGCCGCCAGTGCGGGCGCGGTGGAGGGACCGGGGGGACTGGAAGCGCCGGCAGGAGCGGAAGCGCCGGTAGAAAGCGGCGCTCCGCCGGGAGGAGATGAAGCGGGCGGCAGGCAACAGGGCTCCGCCCCCGGCGAGGAGTTGCCGCCGGCCGGGAAGCCGGCCAGGCCTCCACGGCGCGGCGTGGCGAAGGGAAAGTAGAGGGAAACGCGGTGGAACCGCTCATCGATCTCCGGCGGGACGCGAGAAGGATCGTCACGGTGCTGCTCGTCCTTCTTCTGGCCAACGCCATCTTCTACCTGCTGCTGGTCCTTCCGAAGGTGCGGGAAAACAGCGCGCTGGTGGCGGAGAGGGCCTCCTTCCAGAACGACCTGGCGGCCGCCCGCAAGCGCACCGAGAAGCTGCGAGCCGCCTATGAGCGGATCGTCGCCCAGGAGAAGGGGCTGGACCGGTTCTACAACGAGATCCTGGGGACGAAACTGAAGAAGCTGGTGGAGATCCAAAAGGAGATCACCGGTATCTGCCATGATTTCGGCATCGAGCCGCAGGAGATGCGCAACGACACATCCCCCGTGCCGGCGGGGCGGGTCGAGCGATTCACCTCCACCCTCCCGCTGAAGGGGGACTACCAGAACCTGCGACGGTTCATTGCGCGTGTGGAGAACTCCGAGAACTTTCTCGTCATCGACCGGGTGACGCTGTCGGGGACGAAGGAAGGAGGAGCGCAGCTGCAACTCAACGTTGACGTGGCCACGTACTTCGACGCGCCGTGGCTCGCCACGCCGCAGAAGGGGCGGCGGATCGGCCGTCCCGGACGGGGGAACGCCTGATGAAGGCTCTCAGCGTCCGGGAGGCGGTCCTCGCGCTGCTGTCCGTCGGTGTGATCGCCGTCCTTGGCTGGTACAACTTCTTCCGTACCAGCGACCCGGCAGCAGGCGGAAAGACCTCCGCGACGGGCGGCGCCGCCGAAGCCTCGCCGGCGGCCGACATTCCCCTCCTCGCGCTCGAAAGGAAGACGGAGCTGCCGGAGCTCGATGACTCGAAGCTCCGCAACCTCTTCAATTACTCCAAATCTCCGGAAGAATACGAAGCCGAGCGGCGGGATGCCGAGCGGATCAAGAAGCTCGAGGAGGAAGCCGCGAGGCGGCAGAAGGAAGAGCAGGAGCGCCTGGCGCGCGAGGCCGAGGAACGGGCGAAATGGCACAGCGAACACCCGGCCCCTCCTGCCCCGCCCGAACCGGTGACCCTGGGTTTCACGGACGCGCGCTTTTCGGACCAGCAACGGACGTTGCGGATGGGAGGCTGATCGATGTCCCATTGCCAGGAGAGCTCGAGTGAATAGAAAAAGGATCCTTCTCGTTCGCGCGTTCACGCCCGTCCTGCTGTGTAGCCTGGTCGCCGGCTGCGCCGCGATGTCGGCGTTCCGCCAGGGGGAGAGGGCCGAGCGCAGAGAAGACTGGGACCGGGCGGTCGTGGAGTACGTCAAGGCCCTGGCCAGCTCGCCCGGCAACACCTCCTACGGGGTCGCCCTGGCGCGAGCGAAGCTCCGCGCGTCGGCCGTCCACTTCGAGCGCGGCAAGACCTACGCGAGGGCCGGACAGCTCGAGCTGGCCTCCGCCGAGTACGAGCAGACGATCTTCCTCGACTCCTCCAACCAGTACGCGGCGATCGAGCTGCAGAAAGTCCGGGAGACGATCAAGAAGAAGCAGATGAGCCCCAGCGAGATCGAGAAGGCCAAGGCGGCGGCCAAGAAAAGGTCGCTGGCTCCACCAAAGCTGTCGCCGAAGTCCAACCTGCCCATCGTCCTGAAGTTCAAGGACCAGCCGATCGGGAAGATCTACGACGCGCTCTCCAAGGCCTCCGGCGTGAACTTCCTGTACGACGAGCGCGTGGATCAGAAACAGACCCAGACGGTGGACATCGCCGGGGTGACTTTCGAGAAGGCGATGGACATCCTGATGCTCCAGAACAAGCACTTCTACAAGATCATCGGGCAACTGCTCGACGCCAGGAAGGTTGCCGAGAATCCGACCCTCAACTCGCTGACGATCAAGGACTCCCCGGACGTCGTCGAGGTCGCCGAGAAGATCATCGACGCGAACGACAAGGCGAAAGCCGAGCTGGTCATCGACGTCGAGCTTCTCGAGCTGAACCGTTCCAAGGCGCAGGAGCTCGGGATCGACCTCACCAGCAAGACGCTCACTCTGGCGTTTCAGTCGGGCAGCACGACGGTGCCTCTCAACAATCTGGACCTGCTCAAGCAGCAGGCGAACTGGTCGCTGGGGCCGATCCCTGGCTTCACGCTCGACTTCTTCAAGAGCTACACCGACTCCAAGACGATCGCCAAGCCCCAGGTGCGCGTGACCGAGGGGGAGAAGGCCGAGATCCATATCGGAGACAGGGTGCCCATTCCCTCGACGACCTTCAACACCTCGAACACGATCGGCGGAAACATCATTCCCGTGACGTCGTTCACCTACCAGAATGTGGGGACCCAGATCACCATCGAGCCCCGGGTCCATCACAACCGCGAGATCACGCTCAAGCTCAACGTCGAGGTCTCCAGCCTCGCCGGGAGCATCCAGGGGACCGGCGGAGTCTCCCAGCCGATCATCGGCACCCGCCAGATCAACACCGTCATCCGGCTGAAGGACGGAGAGACGAACCTGCTTGCCGGACTGATCAACGAGACCGAGTCGCACAGCCTCGCCGGGGTCCCGGGGCTGTCGGATCTGGGTGGGAACGGAGGAGCAGACGAAGCTGCGCCGGAAGAACCGCGGAGCATTCGGCGAGAGCCCCTTCGCCGCGGAGGAGGGACAAGCGAATCCGGAGGGGACGCCCGAGCAGGCCCCCGCGACCCCTATCTCCGCGCCCGGTCCCGTTTCCGGCGGCGCGCCGGGTTCCGCTCAGGGCGCGGCCGCCGCGGCGCCGGCCGTCGCCCCGGAATCGGCGCCCCCGGCCTCCCCGAAGATCGAGATCCAGCCGGCCCCGAGCGGGGCGTCCGCTCCGTCCCAGGCGGAGCAGACGCGCCAGGAGGAGAACGCGGAAGAGGAGGGAGAGTTCGAAGGGGAAGAAGAGGAGCCGGGCGAAGAGCCCGTTCCGGGCCAGCCCGAGCAGGGGACCGGGCAGCAGCCCGGCAAGCCGCAGGAACCGACCCCCTCCCCTTCGATCGTGCAGATCATCCTCTCCAGCCCCAGGGCGGTTTACAACGTCGGCGACCAGGTGCCGGTCGAGGTCAGGGTCCTGGGAGCGCAGAACGTCGGTTCGATCCCGTTCCATCTGCGTTACAACCCGCAGGTGCTGGATTGGGTGGGGCCCGCGGCCGAAGGAGACTTCCTCAACCGCGACGGCTCGGCCACCGTGTTCGTCGCGACGCCTGTGACCGGGGGCGGGGAGATCGTCGTGGGCGCTTCCCGTGTCGGCTCGGCCACGGGCGCCTCGGGAGCCGGAACCTTGGGGTCGTTCCTCTTCGTGGCGAAGGCCCCGGGGCAGGCCAATTTCACCTTGACGGGTGCGGCGGTGAAGGATCCGAACGCCAACAACCTGCCGGCCTCCTTCACGGTGTCCCCGATCAGCGTCCAGGGGAAGTGAGAGAGCAGCCCGTGCAGCAGCGACCCCCGCAACACCGTACAATCTCCCAGCGCGGGGTGAGCCTCGTGGAGCTGGTGGCGGTTTCCACGATCATCGTGGTGTTGGCGACGATCGCTGTCCCGGTCGTCTCGACGATCCAGCGGAGGCACAAGGAGCTCGCGCTGCGGCACTCTCTTCGCATCCTGCGGACGGCGATCGACGACTACAAGCGCTTCATCGGCGAGAACGCGGCCCTGAACAGCGGCGTCAATCCCACCATCAGACCCGAGTGCGAGGGCTATCCCTGCGAGCTGGAGGACCTGACCAAGGGGATAGACCTCGGCCTGTCGGCCAAGCAGCGGAAGATCAGGTTCCTCCGCCGCATCCCCGTGGACCCGATGACGGGCAAGCGGGAGTGGGGGCTGCGTTCATCGAAGCAGGACCCGGACTCGATGTCCTGGGACCACCTGCACGTATTCGATGTGCACACCCTTTCCGCGGGGGTGGACCTGGACGGCACGCCTTACCGAATGTGGTAGGGGAGGTAGCCATGTCGATTGGATCGTTCCGCAAGAGACGCCGCAACCAGAGGGGCTT
>QHYA01000215.1 GCA_003223995.1 Acidobacteriota bacterium
GGGGACAGAACCGCTGAGGTGACGTAGTTCAGTGGCATGGCGAGCGTTCCGAGATCCGCGCAGCGCCTACCGTCCGCACGCGACGAAGGAGCGGTTCGCAGCAGCATACCTCTTCAGCGGAGAGGTTCTTCGAGCTCAAGTGAGATTACGACCTGCGCGAGTCGTTCCAGTACGAGTTCGACGAAGACGCTCCGCGACCGGACGGCAGGAAGGGAACAAACCCGACGAGGAGGAAAACGACAAAGTGGATCGAGCCATTGGAGGCAACGGGGGTGCGGCGGCCGGAAAAGTTGCAGCGGCGGTCGTGATCGATCCCGTCTGCCGGATGGAGGTGGACCGGTCGTTTGCGCCGCAATGGGAGCACGACGGTCGGACGTACTTCTTCTGCTGCCCCGGCTGCCTTGATCGCTTCCGGGCCGAGCCTGCCCGCTATCTTCGCGAGATGGCACCAGCTCAGGCGGCCGCTCGGGCTCAGCCAACACGCCCCGCCTCTTCCGCTGATCCCGAGCCGGTGGAGTCGACCGGCGCCTTCACCTGCCCGATGCACCCGGAGGTGCGGCGGAAGACGGCGGGTGACTGTCCGAGCTGTGGCATGGCGCTCGATCCGGTTATTGCCGCCCCGGCGCCCCCCTCGCGGACCGAATACGTCTGCCCGATGCATCCGGAGGTCGTGCGTGATGCGCCTGGCTCCTGCCCCATCTGCGGCATGGCCCTGGAGCCGAGGACGCCGGCGGCCGTCGAGGAGGTCAGTCCGGAGCTGGCGGAGATGAGCCACCGGTTCTGGATCAGTCTCACCCTGACGGCGCCGCTCCTGCTCCTGGCGATGTCCGAGATGGCCATGCCGGAGTCCATGAAGATCTCTTTACCGCCTCGCTGGCTCAGCCTGATGCAGCTTGCGTTCACGGCGCCTGTGGTGCTGTGGGGAGGATGGCCTTTCTTCCAGCGCGGCTGGGCCTCGATCGTCAATCGCAGCCCAAACATGTTCACGCTCATCTCGATCGGGACGGGTGCCGCCTTCCTCTACAGCGCCCTCGCGGCGCTGAGTCCGGGAGTGCTGCCCGGCTCATTTCGCGGTCCGCACGGCGAGCCCCCCGTCTATTTCGAGGCTGCCGCCGTCATCACGACGCTGGTTCTTCTGGGGCAGGTTCTGGAGCTGCGGGCCAGGAGCCGGACGGCGAGCGCCATCAGGGCCCTGCTGGGCCTCGCCCCGAAGACGGCCCGCAGGCTCCGGGCGGACGGGACCGAGGAGGACATCCCGCTCGATGCGGTCGCACCCGGCGAGCGGCTGCGCGTGCGCCCCGGCGAGAAGGTCCCCGTCGATGGCGTCGTCATCGAGGGGAGCAGCTTCGTGGACGAGTCGATGCTCACGGGCGAACCCGTGCCCGTGGAGAAGGCCGAAGGAAGCCGCGTGACCGGAGGGACGGTCAACGGCGCCGGAAGCTTCCTGATGAGGGCCGAACGGGTCGGAAGCGCGACGCTGCTCGCGCAGATCGTCCGCATGGTCAGCGAGGCCCAGCGCAGCCGCGCGCCTGTGCAGCGGCTGGCCGACAGGGTCGCCTCTTATTTCGTCCCCGCCGTCCTCCTCGTCGCGGCTGTCACGTTCGTACTCTGGGCCGTCTGGGGCCCCGAGCCCCGGATGGTTTTCGCGCTGCTCAACGCCGTGGCCGTGCTCATCATCGCCTGCCCCTGCGCCCTCGGTTTGGCGACACCGATGTCGATCATGGTCGGTGTCGGGCGCGGCGCCGCGGCCGGCGTGCTCATCCGGAACGCCGAGGCTCTGGAGGTCCTCGAGAAAGCGGACACCCTCGTCGTGGACAAGACCGGCACGCTGACCGAGGGGCGGCCGCGCCTCGTCTCAGTCCGTGCGCTCCTCGGCCTTTCGGACGACGAGCTGCTCCGCCTGTCGGCGAGCCTGGAACGGGGGAGCGAGCATCCGCTGGCCGGGGCGATCCTCGCCGCTGCCCGGGAGAGAGGACTCAGCCTTGCCGGAGCCGGCGGCTTCCGGACGCTGACGGGCCAGGGGGTCACCGGCAATGTGGAGGGTCGCACCGTGGCCATTGGGAACGAGCGGCTTCTCGAGCGGCTCGGGACCGAGACCGCTCCGCTCGCGGAGGGGGCCGGAGCGCTGCGGTCCGACGGGCAGACCGTCGTTTTCGTCTCGATCGACGGAAAGCCTGCCGGGTTGCTTGGTGTCATGGACCCCATCAAGGCCTCAACGGAGGAGGCGATCCGGATGCTCCGGGAAGAAGGGGTGCGCCTCGTGATGGTCACGGGGGACAACCGGTCGACCGCCGAACGGGTGGCGCAGAAGCTGGGAATCGACGAGATCGAGGCCGAGGTGTTCCCCCACGAGAAGATCGAGGTGGTCAGGCGGCTCCAGTTGCAGGGACGCGTCGTGGCGATGGCCGGCGACGGCATCAACGATGCCCCGGCTCTCGCCCAGGCCGACGTGGGCATCGCAATGGGAACCGGCACCGACATCGCGATGGAAAGCGCCGGGGTGACCCTCGTGAAGGGGGATCTGAGGGGGATCGCCCGGGCCCTCAGGCTCAGTCGTGGCACGATGCGCAACATCCGCCAGAACCTTTTCTTTGCGTTCCTCTACAACACGCTGGGCGTGCCGGTGGCGGCGGGGGTCCTCTATCCGGTGTTCGGATTGCTGCTCAGCCCGATCATCGCGAGCGCCGCCATGACGTTCAGCTCCGTGTCGGTGATCGGCAACGCCCTGCGGCTCAGGAGGATGCTGCTGTAGCCGATTTGCTTGGAACCGCGGCGCAAGCTAGCCTATCGTCGTGAATCCTGACTCGTCCGCTCCGGTCCTTCGCCTGCTCGCGGAGCGCTACACCGCCCATCTCGTCGCGGCTCTCGGCCAGCGTCTGGTGAGTGTCGTCCTGTTCGGCTCGGTCGCGCGGGGCGATCCGTCGGCCACCTCCGACATTGACCTCCTGATCATCGCGGAGGACCTTCCGCCGGGTCAGTTCGCGCGAAAAGCCCTTCTCCGCTCCGCAGACACCGCCTTCGAGAGGGACCTCGAAGAGGCCGCGGCCACGGGGATCGAAGGCCGCCTAGCGAGGATCGTTCGCACTCCCGCCGAAGCGGCGCGCGTGATTCCTCTCTACCTCGATCTGACCGAGGACGCCGTGCTGCTCCACGATCGCCCCGGTTTCTTCGCCTCCGTCCTCGATCGCGTGCGCGCCTCGCTGCGCCGGTTGGGTTCGCGGAGGATTCGGCTGGGAAAGACCTGGTACTGGGACCTGAAGCCGGACTTCACCCGGGGCGAGCGGATCGAGATATGACCTCGGAAGAAATGGCGCGGAGCCACCTCCGGCTGGCGCAGAGGATCCTGGCTGAGGCCGAGCGGCTGCACAGGGACGGCGCATGGAACCTTGTCGTGCGCCGCTGCCAGGAGTCAGATCAAGCGGCTCGCCCAACCCTCCAGGGGTTCGAATGGAAGGAGGCTCTATGAGATCAAGCAGGATTGTCGCTCTCTCCGCCCTGGTGATTCTTGCCGCCGTCACGTTCTTCGCGGCCCTCGCTCATCAGCATGACAAGCCCGCCTCGGGGGGAAGCGTCACGGTCACGGGCGAGCTGGTCGACATGGCCTGCTACATGTCTCACCCCGAAACGGCTCGTGGAGAGAGCCATCGGGGCTGCGCCCAGGGATGTCTGACGAAGGGCCTGCCCATGTCCGTCCTGACGTCTGGCGGAGATCTGTACCTGCTCCTTCCTGATCATGACAACGAGAAGGTCTATGAGCAGGCCAGAGATTGGGCGGCCGACCAGGTGGAGGTGAAGGGGCGGCTGGTCAACCAGGGAGGGATCCGGGCGGTCATCGTCGCGGACAGCAAGAAGGTATCCAAGTGATCGGTTAGGCGACGAAGCATCAGGGAACCAGCAGCGATGCCAGCCCAGCCGTCAAGGACCCTGGAAACCTTCCCGAACCCGAAGCCTGAGCGGGACTACGAAGTCTCGTTCGATTGCCCGGAGTTCACCTGCCTCTGCCCGAGGACGGGGCAGCCGGACTTCGCGACGATCAGGATTCGATACGTTCCCGACAAGCTCTGCGTGGAGCTGAAGTCCCTGAAGCTCTACCTCTGGTCGTTCCGCAACGAGGGGGCCTTCCACGAGGCGGTCACCAACAGGATCCTCGATGATCTCGTGGCCGCCACGCAGCCCCGGTCGATGACCGTCGCCGGTGATTTCCTCGTCCGGGGCGGAATCCACACCATCGTCACCGCTTCCTACCAGCGGACTGCCCGTTGATTTCGGGCCGCGGTCACGCCCGCCGTTCGCGTGACAGAGCTGGGCGCTCCGAAACTCTCGCTCTCGGCAAACAGCACAGAGCGACCGCCTCGCGGTACTGCTTCCAGAGAGACAGCGAGCGCGAGACGGCGGCGCGGACGGCCCGCCGATCAGACGATGTCCGCGCGTGACCGACGACAGCCCTGTAGGCGTCGTGTCGATGTCCCGACTCGACGAGCCTGTGTACCCTCTTCAGCTCGAGGTATCGCGGATCGAGGCCATGGTGGACGACGAGCGGGTGGCAGGAAAGGTCGGGAGGCTCACCCCCGCCGTTGTTCCCGTTCACCTCGGCCCGGTCCTCGACGCTCCCCTCGACGAAGACCATCGTCACCGCCGCGCCGACGAGCCAGTAGGCGGTCGTCGCATCGTCCAGCCAGCGCCTGTAGGCGGCGGCTTCGGGAAGGAGCCTCACGCCGAGCGGTCATGCACCCGCCTCAGGAAGAGGGGAAAGTCCCGGACGTAGACCTCCCATTCCTGCTGGAAGTGGACCAGGAGCTGGGCGCGGGTGGCCGGGGGGCTGTTGAGATGGTCCCAGAACCAGTGGTGCTTGGAGTCCATCAGGCGCAGGAGGGATTCCAGCAATCCGCCGCTCTTGAGGTCCCTGCCGGTGAGCGTCTCCATCGAGAAGAATCTGCCGTGAAAGGGGCCATTCCGCAAGCTCCGGGGCTGATAGAATGCCTCCGCTCGGGGTCACTCGAATGAAGGAGAAGCTCCAATCCGAAGAAGGCGCAGGCTCCGTCGTGAAGGGGCTGGAGAATGTCGTTGTCGGCACCTCCCGCCTTTCCTACATCGACGGACAGCGGGGGAGGCTCGCATACCGGGGATTTACCATCCAGGATCTCGCCGCGGAGGCCAGCTACGAGGAGGTCGCCTACCTGCTCTGGAACGGAGCTCTGCCGGATCGCGAGCAGCTCGCCGCGCTCAGATCGGCCTTTGCCTCCGAAGGGGTCCTGCCGAGCGAGATCCATGGCCTGATCCGCTCCGCGCCGCGAACGAAGCCGCCGATGGAGGTCCTGCGCACCGCCGTCTCGGCTCTGTCGCTCCATGATGAGGAGGCGAGCGACCTCGCGTTGGAGGCGAACCGGAGGAAGGCGATCCGCCTGACGGCGCGCGTCGCCGGCATCGTGGCCGCCACCCACCGCCTGCAAAACGGAAAGGAGCCGCTCGCGCCGAGGGCGGATCTCTCCCACGCCGGCAGCTTCCTCTACTGCGTGACCGGCGCCCTGCCCGATGCTCGCCGCGAACGGATGTTCGACGTGGCGCTCGTGCTGCACGCCGACCACGGCTTCAACGCCTCGACCTTTGCGGCCCGCGTCACCGCCGCCACACTGTCGGACATCTACTCGGCGGTGACCTCCGCCGTGGGGACGCTCATGGGGCCGCTGCACGGCGGAGCGAACGAGAAAGTGATAAAGATGCTCCTGGAGGTCGGCGAGCCTTCGCGGGTCGAGCGCTATGTGAGAGAGGCTCTGTCGAGAAGAGAGAGGATCTTCGGCTTCGGCCACCGGGTCTACAAGGTCGAAGACCCGCGCGCCACGGTCCTCAGGGAGCTTTCACGTGAGGCAGGGGAGCTGGCGGGGGACCTCCGCTGGCACGAGATCTCCAGGAAGCTCGAAGAGGTCCTCATGAGGGAGAAGGGGCTGTTCCCCAACGTGGATTTCTATTCGGCGCCGTTCTATCACTCCCTTGGCCTCCCCTCTTCGCTGTTCGTGCCGGTTTTCGCCGTCAGCAGGATCGCGGGGTGGACGGCCCACCTTCTGGAGCAGTATGCCGACAACAGGCTCATCCGGCCCCGCTCCCAGTACCTTGGCGTGCCCATCGGTCAGCCCTGGGTCCGGCTCGAGGAGCGCTGACTCGCCCCGCGGGACTCAGCCGGCGAAGTCGGGTCCGGTCCTTCCCGCCGTCACGCCGCTCTCCTTGCGCCCGCGACGCGGTGCGAGGTGCAGGCGCACCAGCTCTGCCGTCAAGTAATCAAAGGCGCAATCGACATCGTCGCAGCGGTGCACCAGGTCGGGGTCCAGTGGGCCGATCGTCCCCCAGCGGACCATTGCCTTGAAGTCGATGGCCTCGTTCCAGTAGGGGGTGCCGTAGAGAACGATGGGCATCTTCTTGCGGGCCTTGCCGGTCTGGACCAGCGTGAGGAT
The DNA here is from genome assembly GCA_003223995.1 of Acidobacteriota bacterium. Taxonomy (GTDB): domain Bacteria; phylum Acidobacteriota; class Polarisedimenticolia; order QHYA01; family QHYA01; genus QHYA01. The sequence continues at coordinate 6,447 of QHYA01000215.1, forward strand.
CTCGAACAGCTCGTCGAGTGTGCCGAAGCCGCCGGGGAAGAACACCAGCGCCTTGGCAAGATACGCGAACCAGAACTTCCGCATGAAGAAGTAGTGGAATTCGAAGGCCAGCTCCCGCGAGACGAAGGGATTGATCGTGACCTCGTTGGGCAGGCTGATGCCGAGCCCGATGGAAAGGCCGGCCGCCTGCGAGGCGCCCCGGTTGGCCGCCTCCATGATTCCCGGACCGGCGCCCGAGCAGACGATGAACCGCCTGCGATGGTTCGCGAGCCCCTTGGACCACTCCGTGATGCGCTTGGCGAGCGCCACGGCGTCCTCGTAGTAACGGGACATCCTCAGCGCGCGCGTCGCCGTATCGAGCGCGAGGCGCAGGGCGGGCGTGGGCCTGCGGGCCGCGTTCAGCGCGGCCTGGGCGCGCTCGACCTCCCCCTTGGCACCCTCGAGGGGAACCGTCCGGGCTGAGCCGAAGAAGACGATGGTGTCCTCCATGTCGAAGCGGCGGAACCGGGCGGCCGGCTCGAGGTACTCGGAGAGGATGCGCAGGCTGCGGGCATCCGGGCTATTGAGGAATTCGAGATTGCGGTAGGCCTTCTCGGGCCGCTGGTTCTTGCGCGACATTCTCACCTCGACCGCCCGGCGGCGTTGGCTCCCGCTCGCTGCCGCGAGCGCCCATCCTCCGTGCCCGTCCGCAGGGCGGTCCGAATCTCGAAGCGCGACGAACGATGCAGTACGCGCTTCTTGCGCGCACCGCGATGTTGGAATCTCGTATCAAGGCAGGGAACTTGCCAGCTCCTCCAGCCGCTGGCGCGCCGCCTCGGCCTGCTGATGATCCTCGATGCGCGATGCGACCTTCTCCAGAAGAGACCTCGCCCCTGCGATATTGCCCAGTCCGATCAGCGCTTCGGCGTTCTCGAAGGGGAACTTCTCCGGCGGTCCGGCCGTCTTGAGGAGCGCCAGGGCCGCAGCGGGATCACCCAGGGCCGTCATGGCGCGGGCCTCGCCCACCGTGACCCGCACCCGGAAGGGCGGCCGGTCGGCTTCCGGAAGACCGGCCAGCATCGATTCCGCCCGCCGGAATCCTTCGAGGGAGCGCCGGTAGAAGCGCTTCTCGCCGCAGAGGTCCGCCTTCAGCAGGACGGTCTCGACAAGGGAGGGGTCGGCTCGCAAGGCCTTCTCGGCAGTGCCTCCTGCGGCGAGCCGATCGCCTTGACCACGGCGAGGTCGAGGACGAACCGGCCGGTCTCGGGGCTCGCCTTCGAGGTCTTTTCGAACCATTCCAGAGCGGCGGGAATGTCGCCTCGATACAAGAGCGCTTGCGCGATGTTGTGAGCAGTGTCGGCGTCGGCCGGATCCATCCGTGCCGCCCGTTCCAGCGTGGCCAGGCCTCCGTCGAGGTCCCCACTCACCAGAAGCGCTGTCCCCTGGTTGGCCACCAGCGCGGCCGAACCGGGGGCGGCACGGGCGAGAAGGCCGTAGACGTCCGCGGCGCGTCCGGCCTGGCCATCCTTCAGGTACTCCTCCGCGTAGAAGGCGACCCCATCGAGCGTCTTGCTGTCGCCGGGGTGCTCCGCCAGGAGGGATCCGATCTCCGGCAGGAGCGCCTCGTGTCGTTTCAGATGGTAGAGAACATCGCAGAGGGCGATACGGATCTCCAGTCGCGAGGGACCAGCGGCGCGTGCCGCTTGCAGATGGTTGTACGCTTTCAGGAAGGACTGCTGGCTTTCAGCGACGACTGTCGCCAGTGATCCCAGCCGGATGAGGGATCGCGCGGCGGCATAGCGGATGTCCGCATCACCAGGGGATTTCTTCAGGTACTCCTCGGCGAGCTTGACGACCTCGTCGTCCGAGCCGCGGTCGTAAAGATCCTTCAACTGCCCAGCAAGAGAAGACGCCGCGCCCGCGGGAGCGTCGTGTTCGGCAGGCGAGTCGGCCTTGGGGGGTGCCGGGGCTGGCGCGCCTGCCCGTGCGGGGTCTTCTTCTCGAGCGGCGCCCGCAGCAACGGGAGCGAGAAGAAGAGCGCCGGCGAGCAAGCAGGCCGCTGCGGAGGGGCGAAGGGGTGAACGCATCGATCTTGCCGAGAGAAGCATTCTAGCGCCCGAGATCAGTCCACGGCCACGATGGCCGGGATCAGCAGGCCCGGCATGTGAAAGCCGGGAAAACGGACCAGCCGGAGCGCCGGGGAGCGAAGACACTCGAAGAAGTTGCCGCTCAGCCCCGCTCGCACGCGCCCCCCAAGCCTTCCCGGCCCTACGGCGAGGCTCTGGGGAGCGGAGAGCGAGAATTCTCCGCTCGTATGATCCTGCGTGTGCAGTCCGAGAACTCCGAGCACCAGGAGCCCCCGACCCATCTCGCCGAGGATCTTTTCCGGGCCTTCCATCGCCCCGGCCTCGATGATCACCGATTCGATCCCCGCAGGAGGGGGGACCGGCTCCAGGCCGAATCGCCTGGCGTATTTGAGATCCAGCATCGGCGAGGCGAGCCTTCCGCAGACCAGATAATCGGCCCGGCGTGCGGGCAGCCCCTCCGAGGTGAAACGATAAGAACCGGCCCCGTACGGAACCAGCGGATCGAGCCGCACTGAAAGGTCTTCACGGAAAAGGAGCGCCCGCTCGCGGAAATGCTCGATCCTGAAGGCCGACTGACGGTTCCAGATCCGCTCGCCGGAGAGGTTTGCGAGAAAGTAGGTGGTGAAGAAGGCTTCGGCGACCTGCGGGTGCAGCAGGACAGGAAGCGCTCCGCCAGCGAAAGCGGCCTCTCTCTCGCCGAGCCGCCGGACGTGGTCGCACGTCTCCGCCAGGCGACCCCTGGCGACTTCCGGCGAAATGATCTCGCGGCGGGTCCACCCCTCCCCGGCCTGCCCCTCGAACCAGAAATAGTAGGAGAAGGCGGTCGACTCCCCCTCGGCCTCGCAGCCACGAGAGGTGAGAACGCCGGCCCGCCGGTGCGCCGCGGAGACGGTCCCCGAGTAGGTGGAGAAGCGGTGGGCGGCCGCCAGCTTCCCCGCCACCTCCAGCAGCGCGGCGAGCGGCACGGGCGCGTCCTCGGCGACGGAGGCCGTCGCGAGGGAAAACAGCGGCACATCGGGCCACGCCTGGGGACCGAGGAAGTTCGCCGCGTCCGGGTCCTCATAGCGGGCCGCACGGGCAGAGGAGAGAAGCTCCCCGGGCCGGGCGAGCTCGGCCCGCTCGGCCCGGCGCGAGGAGATCTGGCCGTCGCTCCACTGGATGAAGACGCGCGCCGAGACCCCCTCAGCCATGGTCAGAGGCGAGTGCACATTGGCGGGTTCGGCGTCCTTCACTCCAACCTCCGCCCCGCGCTCCCAGGTCCAACTGATGCGCCAGTCGGACACACGCGTCCCGTCCGCGTGCCAGCTCTCCAGCGCCTGCCGCAGCGGCCGGAGCTCTCTCAGCAACCGCACCTCATCCGCCTCCGTTCGCGTTTGTGTTGCATCCGCTCTCGCTCCCGATCGGTCTGGCCGCGGCTCTCACCGCGGGGCGCATCAGCTTCCCACCCTGATGCTCGGATCGGGCTCGATGAAGACGAAAGCATGGGAGCCTCCGCAGGAGGGGACCGACTGGCCCCACTTGCCGCACATGCCGATCGCGTCCAGACAGAGGGGGCCGAATCCCGTCGAAAGCGAGCCGAGGGCCGCGAGCACCGTCCCCCGGAATGCCGAAGGCCTGTGGAGGGCCACCCGGCCGGGTGCCAGCTCGTAGAGGGCCTGGCAGTTGAACAGGAAATCCCCCTGAACCGGGTTCACCTGTCCACCTGTGTAGCCCGAGAGAAAGATCACTCGCGGATACCGCTCGAACAGCCCCGCGTCCCCGATCAGATCGCGCACGTTCTCCGGGGTCATCTCCTCGAAGGGGAGGGGAAGGGGTCTCGGCCCGGCGATCTCGATCCGGATGTTACTCATGCGCGGGAGCGGAGCGGCGCGATAGGATCCCGCGCGGTCGGATCCTTTCGAGGGATGCCCCGCCGCTCGGGCGCTGAACAGGTCGGTCAGGGCTTCAGCGAGCAGGCCGGACCGGACGATTTCGACGCGCTGCCGACGCTCGCCGTTCGCCGAGACGGGCTGGTCGGCGTGATCTCCCGCTATCGGCTCGTCGATGACCGAGACCCCTTCCCGGCCGACCCTTTCCCCGCAGCGGAAGCGTCCTTCCCTCGCCAGGATGGAGGAGCGGAACTGGTCCGCCTCCGCGGCGTGGCCGAAGGCCTCGTGGGCGAGCCCCTTGGCCAGCGCGTAGTCGATCAGAAGCGGCACCGCCCCGCCGGAAGCGAATCTCGCCGCCTGCGGCAGGGCCCTCGCCCTCTGCGCGGCCGACCGCGTGCGAAGCTGCAACCGGCGCAGGACCGCCTCGTCCCGCAGGGCGTCGTAATGAGGAGAGGGGACCGCGGCGCGGCAAGTGAAAGCGCCTCCGCTCCCCTCGGCGGTCAGGCTCTGGGAGGCGACGAAGCGTGTGACCACCCAGGCGACGTCCGTACCGTCGCTCCGCGCGACCCTCCATTCCTCCCGCTCGAAGGAGAGGGCGGTCCGCGCCGACAGGCCAGGCTGCATTCCCTTCGCCTCCTCGTTGAGCTGAAGAGCCTGTTTCTCGACCTCGGCGATCGAAACCGAATCGATCGGGACGCGTCCGACCTCGCCGACCCGAGCCCGCAGGGGCGCGGCCGTGAGGAATCCGAGGTTCGCGGCGGCCCCCATCGAGCCGGCCGAGCAGGCGGCCCGCGCGGTCCTCGCGAGCATCGCGGCGGCTGACTCGTCATCGAGGCCGTCGATGGAGCCGAAGGCGCAGACCCCCGCCTCCGTGAACAGATGCAGCCCGAGCCCCATGGAGGCCGAAGAGCCGATCTCCTCCGTCCGCCCATTGTTGACGACAACGGCGAAGGTTCGCCGCGAGCGGGCTCGGGCGATGAGGTACAGCCCCCCGGCGGCGGCCTCCCTCTCCAAGTTCCCGAGGAGCGGGCCCTTCTCCTCGAGCTCGAAACGGGAGGGAGGGCTGCCCTCGGCTGCAGGATCTTCCGCGGCCGGAGTGGTCACGAGGAGAGGTGGGACCGGATGAGAGCTCCGCAGTCGCCCGCATGCGTGTGCAGGACATGGTGCCCGCCGGAGGGGAACGAGCGCAGGAGCATGTGCGGATGCTCGCGCGGCAGCTCGGCGACTCGGTGGAAAGGCGCGACCTGGTCCTTCTCCCCGTGCAGCAGGAGGGTCGGCACATGCGGCGCGCGGTCGAGGGCCGGCTCGACGGAGTGGTTGAGCAGGCAGTTTTCCAGGGTCGAGGTCAGCGACTGGAATGTGAACAGACGGCAGTCGGAAAGCACCTCCAGGGGTATTCCCCACGCATTGCGAAGGGCGGGAACCAGGCCTGTTCGTCGCAGTTGCGACAGGTTGGCCTTGAGGGAATGCTGCTGGAGGAGCTTGCGGTACGAGGGGGAGCCCGACCAGAAGATCTCTCGCGCCGTCTCCGGGTCGGAGAATCGGGGAAGGCTCAACAGCACGATCCGGCCCACCTGCTCGGGGTATCTCGCCGCGTACTCCAGGGCGAGGATCGCGCCGAGAGAGTGGCCCACGAGATGCAGCGGCCGCTCCGACAGCTCCCCCTCTTCGACGAAGGCCCTGATGGCGTCGACGAACAGGTCGATCCGGTAGCTGACCACCGGCTTCGGGGAAAGGCCGAATCCGGGAAGGTCCGGAAGCACGAGATGGAATGGGCCGGCGAGGCCGGCCAGCCGCGACGCGAAGTAACGGTGCGATTCGGTGATCCCGTGCAGGAACAGCACCGCCGGCGCGCTATCGGGGCCGATGCGCCTGTAGTGGAGCGCCAGTGCGGATGGTCGGATCAATTGATGGAAAGCCGCAGCGTGTCCACAGCGACGCGGGCGGACTGGTCGTCCGGCCTGATTTCGAGCGCGGCGCGAAACTCCGCGAGCGCCTCGACGAGCATTCCCCTGGCGACATAGATCCGCCCCAGGTTCAAGTACGGGAAGTGTCGGGGTTCGTAGCGGGGGGCCAGCTTCGCCTTCTGGAGCCAGGGGATGGCTTCATCCAGCCTGCCCAATTGAATCAGGTAGCAGCCGATGTCGTTGTAGGGATTGCCAAAGGTGGGATCGGTGTCTATCGCCCGCTGGCAGTCCTCGATGGCCTCCTCGATCTCCTTCTTGAAGCTCCTGGCCCAGCCCCGGTAGGTGAAGGCCTCGGCCGTCGGCTCCTCCGCCAGGGAGCGGTTCAAAAGCTCGATGGCGGAGTCGACCTCGCCCGACATCAGCAGCCGGGTCGCCTCATCGCAGAGCTCGTCGGCTTTGATGCGCTTACCCATGACCAGAAGATACGGCTCTCCGAACGAACGGCAAACACCGCAAGGCGTCCTCCCACAGCTTTATCTTCGCCGGAGTCTGTGCAAGAATCCAGAGAAATGGCCGGTCAGGACGCGACGATGCGCCGGGAGCTGGAAGAGGTGGACCCCGAGGTCGCCCGCGCGGTCAGGGCAGAGGCCCAGCGGCAGGCGAACACCCTGGAGCTGATCGCCTCCGAGAACTTCGTCTCGGAAGCGGTGCTCGAAGCGATGGGCTCCGTCTTCACGAACAAGTACGCCGAGGGTTATCCGGGCAAACGCTACTATGGGGGGTGCGAGTTCTCGGATGTGGTCGAGGAACTGGCCAGGTCGCGGGCCAAGCAGCTGTTCGGCGCCGACCACGCCAACGTCCAGCCGCACTCCGGGGCCCAGGCGAACATGGCGGTCTATCTCGCCGCCCTTCAGCCCGGCGACACCGTCCTGGGAATGGACCTGTCTCACGGGGGGCACCTGACGCACGGCCACCCGCTGAACTTCTCGGGTATTTGCTACCGTTTCGTTCCTTACGGAGTGAGAAAAGACGACGAGCGGATCGACTACGACGCCCTCGAGGCGGCGGCGAGGGAGCACCGGCCGAAGATGATCGTCGCGGGCGCCTCGGCCTATCCCCGCACGATCGATTTCGAGCGGATCGGGAGGATCGCGCGCGAGGTCGGGGCGGTCGTCATGGCCGACATCGCTCACATCGCCGGTCTGATCGTGGCCGGCCTCCATCCCAGCCCGGTTCCGCACTGCGAGTTCATCACCTCCACCACGCACAAGACCCTCCGGGGCCCTCGCGCGGGCCTGATCCTCTGCCAGGAGCAGTGGGCCAAGAAGATCGACAAGATCGTGTTTCCCGGTGTGCAGGGGGGCCCGCACATGCATATCATCGCGGCCAAGGCCGTCGCCTTCCGGGAGGCCCTGGAGCCCGGCTTCGCCGCCTACCAGAGGCGGATCGTCGAGAACGCCACGACGCTGGCGGAGGCAGTGGCTCGGGAAGGCTTCCGGCTGGTCTCCGGCGGGACGGACAATCATCTCTTCCTCGTGGACGTCGCCTCGAAGGGAATGACGGGACGGCAGGCCGAGGAGTTGCTGGAGAGGACCGGCATCACCGTCAACAAGAACGCCATCCCGTTCGACCCCTACCCGCCTCTGAAGGCGGGGGGCATCCGGGTCGGGACCCCGGCGCTGACGACTCGCGGCATGGGACCGGAAGAGATGAAACAGATCGGATGGATGATCGGCCGCGTGCTGAGAGAGCCCGAGAACGAAGAGCTCGCCGGCGAGGTCCGCACCCGCGCGGCGGATCTGTGCGCGCGCTTCCCCCTGTACGTCTCGAGGCAGGAGGCCCCAGTCTGACGAGCGCCACGGCGCTCACGAACAGCCCGGACAAGGCGCGGTGGGGGGGCTCCATTCGGTTCTCGAACCGGCTCCTCCGGGCCCTCCGAATTCCATCGCGCGTGGCGCTCGGCCCGCGCCGCCGGTTTCCGTGAATGCCCTCCTCGGACCTCGAAAGGATCTTCGGTCCCGGCGGTGAGCTCTCCCGCGCTCACCCCCATTACGAACCGCGTCCGGGCCAATTGGAGATGGCCCGAGCCGTCGCCCTCTCGCTCGAGGCTGGAAAGCACCTGCTCGTCGAGGCCGGCACCGGCACGGGCAAGACGCTGGCCTACCTCGTCCCTGCCGTCCTGTCAGGGCTGAGGGTCGTCGTTTCGACGGGCACGAAGACTCTTCAGGACCAGATCATCGACGGCGACATCCCTTTCATCCGAGACAAGCTGGGGCTGCGCGTCAGCGCCGCGGCGATGAAGGGGCGGGACAACTACCTCTGCCTGCGCCGCTTCAGAGAATTCGAGCAGGAGCCTTTCTTCAGCAACTTCGAGGATGAAGGGCCTTTCTCGGCGGTGCGGACCTGGTCTCGGAAGACCGAAGCAGGGGACAGGGCCGAGGTCCCGGGACTGCCGGACGAGGCCGCCTTCTGGCGGTCGATCAACGCGCGGGGAGATACCTGCACCGGAACGAGGTGCGAAAGCTACGAGGACTGTTTCCTGACGCGGCTGAAGCGCCGTGCCTCCAGCGCCCAGATCGTCGTCGTGAACCATCACCTCTTCTTCGCGGACCTCGTCCTGCGGCAGGACGCCTATGGAAGGGTCCTGCCCGACCACGACCGTGTGATCTTCGACGAAGCCCATCTGCTCGAGGAGATCGCCACCCACTACCTCGGACTTTCCCTTTCCTCGTTCCGGATCGAGGAGCTGGTTTCCGACGCCGAACGGGTGCTCCTCTCCTCCGGCCCGCACGGCCGCTCGCCTCGGGACGGACCGGCACGAGAGGTGGATCTGGCGGCGCAGGGCCGGGGATGGGGCGGGCGCAGGGGGCGAAAGGGCTCGGCTCGGAGATCTGGAGGAGACCGTGGGCCGGCACGCCGGCTGCCGCAGGCTCAGACGGCGCGCGCGGAAGCGGAGCGGTTCTTCGAGATCTTCCGCAGGGAAGGGGAGGGAAAAGAGAGGCCCTGGGGGGGAAGGGGGCAATGGAGGCGGAAGGGGCAATGGGGGCGCGCAGGAGAGCGGCCGGACACCGGAGGGCACGCTGGCACGTCCCAGGGACGCTTCCGCTTCCGGCCGGCGGAGCTGCAACCGGAGCTGGCTGTGGCATACGAGCGTCTTTCAGCGGCGCTGGACGCGCTTGTCGCTGCGACGGCGCCCCGCTCCGCGACCTCCGAGGAGGCCGTGCTCATCGAGCGGCGCGCCACGGAGATCATGGCGACGCTCCGGGGGATCCTCTCGGCCGAGGAAGCCGACACGGTGACCTGGGCGGAAGCGCGTGGTCATGGGGTCTTCCTCGGCGCCGCTCCTGTGGATGTCTCCCGTCCTCTCTCGGAGATGCTTTTCGAGCGGGTGGAAGGAGCCGTTCTGACTTCCGCGACGCTTTCCGTTCTGGACGATTTCTCCTTCGCGCGCCAGCGATTGGGTGTCGGCGAGGCTGACGAGCTTCGGATCTCCTCCCCGTTCGATTACGAGCGG
>QHYA01000296.1 GCA_003223995.1 Acidobacteriota bacterium
GGCAGCGAGGGTGGGCCGTGGCCCGGATGAACTACCGCAACTGCGGCGGCACGGCGAGTTTGGCCTCCACTCTCTACAACGCGGGGATGTCCGGCGACATAGCGACCCTGCTCGAAAGTCCTCCAATCGCCTCCTTCGGAGTTCCGCGGGCCGCCATCGGCTACTCGCTCGGAGGGAACATGCTCCTGAAATACCTGGGCGAGGCGGCCCGCCCGCGCGAGCAGGAAGGTGCTCACGACAGCCTCGGCAGCGGACGGACACTCGAGGGGGACGGCCCCGGACGCGCCGGCCGCGCGCTTCCCCACCTCGGGCGCGGTGCCGCCCTCGATGCCGCCGTGGCGGTCAGCCCTCCCGTGGATCTCGCCATGGCCTGCCGGAATCTCGAACGAGCGCGGAATCTCGGCTATCACTTCGCCTTCACGAACGCCCTGCTCCGGCTCGTCAAGCAGAGACACCGCCTGGAGAGCGGCGGGCCGCGCCCCTCCATCCTGCGCACCCCGACGCTGCGGCGCTTCGACGCCCGGCACACCGCCCCGGACGCGGGGTATTCCTCGCCGGATGAGTATTACCGAGGCGCCAGCTCCGGGCCGCTGATCCACCGGATCGATGTCCCGACCCTCGTCGTGACCTCGCGGGATGATCCCATCATTCCTGTCGAGATGTTCCGACCCTACGCGAGCCTGAACCACTCCCTGAAGTTCGTCTTCTCGGACCGGGGAGGGCACTGCGGCTGGATCGAGTGGCGTGAGGGGAAGCTGACGAGCTGGCTCCCCCGCATCGCGATCGATTTCCTCGAGCGGGCGATCGCGGCCACCTGAGCTCCACCTGACCCCCGAGGTGAATGAGCCCCCGCTCCTTGGCCCTCCGATGTCGCCGTCACGATGATCTCCACTCACGTTCTCAACCGAGGCGCCAGCCAGGGAGTCCGCAGTCCCGCGGACCGGCTCACCGGGACCGTGGAGGCGGAGCGGACGCCCGGGCGGAGCCGTCCGTCTTGCGCGAGGTAACCATTCGGATAACCGGTGTAGGGAGGAGCCTGGTGGCAGCTGAAATATCCTCTCTACGTGCTTGCCTCGGTCAAGCGATGGCTTTGCATTTCGCCCGCCGGAAGACCGGACACCTCCTCGCAGCACTCGTCAGCGCCGCGATCTCAGTCCCTGTTGCCTGGTGGTGTTCCGCCACTGTGCGGCGCGCCAGCCGCCGCTTCGCGGCGGACGCGTCCGCAGGTTACCCGCGACGTTAGCCGGCTTCGACAGATGGCACTATCGAATCCCCCGCGCTTCGTTCGCATTCTCGGAAGGCTGTGCTTTTCGCTCGGTGCCTTGCTCACTCTGTTCGCCATAACTAACCTGATCTTCAGTTCTCTCATCGCACATGACATCGCTCGCCCCGCTCAATCGACCGCTACCAACGATCCCTCCTACTTCCTTCTCGCACACCCCTATCTGTCCGGGGTAACCGCCATCGGACTCGCCGCTTCACTCTTCTCGACTCCTCGCGCACTCCTCACGGAACCGCGGCCCTTTGTGATTCTCTTCTCCTGCTTGCTGCTCATTCCATCCCTTCTCGTTCTGCCTCCGATTTACTGGACCGCAAGGTTCGTTCCAACATCATCTTCTAGGTTGCGGCATATGGCTTCGTCTCAATGGCTTGCAAGCCAATAACATGCGGGTCAACCTGACGGTTCAGGCGTCACGCCGCTTGCTTGCCGCGCGGTGTATCCTGTCGGGCATCACACCGGCAAGCGGCGCGCCGCCTTGGCCCGCAGGTTAGAGCCGCGACGTTGGGCTGCTCGGTGAATCATCCTCGGACCATGGCCTGCCAGTGGTCATCAGGCCGCGGTTTCTAATCGACGTTTTTGCTGTCGGCTCTCTGGTTGGTGTGGCCGGAGTAATCACGGTAGGCTCAGAAATCGCTCGGTCGTCACAAGCTGAAGTTGGGCCCGCACCACGATCACACCGTGCTGAGGACGTTCAGTTCCCAAGCGAATCTGGCAGCCTCCTGAGAGGCTGGCTCATCCCTGGTTCGCCAGAATCGGGGGCCGTGATCCTGATGCATGGGATCCGCTCGAACCGCTTATCCATGCTGTCTCGCGCCAGATTCCTTTCTAAAGCTGGATATAGTGTGCTCTTGTTCGATTTCCAGGCCCACGGCGAGAGCATGGGAGACCATCAAACCTTCGGATACCTTGAGAGTAGGGATGCGCGTGCCGCGTGCGCCTTCATGGCCTCACGCGTCCCCAACGAAAGAATCGCTCCTGACACCTTTTCTCACGTCACAGCTGCGACTGCGCCTGGGCATCTCACCCCACGACCTCTGTCCCATCGACAGCATTCGCGATTTGAAAGCTCCTGTCCTCATTATTGCGGGCAGTCGAGATCCTGACACAACGCCTGGGGAATCCAGGCGGTTGTTCCACGCGGCGCCGGAACCCAAGCAATACTGGGAGATTCAAGGAGCTGGGCACACGGACTTTCACGCCTACGCGAAAGAAGAGTACGAAAGGCGGGTGCTAGGGTTCTTCGAGAAGTACCTTCGAGTCGAGCAGCCCAACAAGCGCGTCAACCCGACGGGCTCGCGTGTCACGCGCAGCGTTGATCCTATGCGGCTGTGAGCCGCAATCGCAGAGCAGAGTCTCACGCACTACCCTTCAGAATGAGGAGTGATCATGTCGACCAACACCATTCGGCTCCACCGTGTTCTCCGGGCAACACCTGAGCGGATCTACCGGGCGTTCCTCGATGCTGATGCTATGACCAAATGGCTTCCGCCGAACGGATTCACGGCCAAGGTTCACCAGATCGACGCCAAAGTCGGCGGCGTATACAAGGTGTCGTTTACAAATTTCAGTACCGGCAAGACCCACTCCTTCGGCGGAACTTATCTCGAACTGGTCCCACACGAACGGATTCGCTACACGGACAAGTTCGACGATCCGAACTTGCCCGGTGAGATGCGGACAACGATTACCATGAAGAAGGTGTCCTGTGGGACCGAGTTGAACATCGTGCAGGAGGGCGTTCCCGAGGCCATTCCTCCCGACGCTTGCTATCTCGGCTGGCAAGAATCGCTCATTCTTCTGGCGAAGCTCGCCGAGGCCGAGATCCCGGATTAGCTGTGTTCCTCCGAACTGGCTGCGTGCCGCGTAACATGGCCATCAACCCGCCGGTCTCGGCCGTCACGCCGCTTGCTGACGGTTCGGCTGTTCTTGCCGGCCACCAAATTGGCAAGCGGCGCGCCGTCCGGCTCGCGGGTTATGGCCGGCGTTGGGCGACACGAAGAGCGCAGGGCGGAATGCAGGTCACAAAGAGAGTCGTCCTTGTTCTCGGTCTGGTCTTGACGGTCCGGGCTGCCTTCGCCGAGGACCCTCTTGATCGTCGTCTCCAGGCTATCGCCCGCCGGGGGACAGACTGTGGTCGTATCGGGGAAGGCGGATCACCCCGTGCCACAGTCCTGGCGTGCGTCACCAAGCATTTCACTTCAAATCGCCCGTTTCACGCTCGCGTTGATGGCTTCACCGAGGACTCGCACGGCGGCTTGGGGCTTGTCCTCGAGGACGCAGGGGGCAACCGCGGTGGCGCGTTCTTTGTTGTCGGCTTCGACAGCATCGGCTGTGGAGCCGAGAAGGCGGCCGACCCCTATTGCGGGACCGTGGTGAGGCAGTGCGATCGTCCTCAGCTCATACCCGAAGGGGAACGTTTGAAGGTGATATGCAAAAACCAGTACACGTTCTAGCGGATGCGTGCTGCCAACAACGCGCTGCAGCGGACGGCGCCGCTGCGCAAGTCCGGGCGCGTGACAGTCAGCGGCAACCCGGGCGACGATAAGGGGACTCTGGCATCCGTCAGGCGGCAGGCTGGTCTGAAGGGAAGCAAGAAATGAGGAAAATTCGATATCTCGTTTGTATCAACAAGGATCCCGACAGTGACTGGGGCGCTTCAGTTCCAGACTTGCCGGGCTGTGTGGCCACGGGCAAGACCATCGACGCTGCCCTGCGGCGCATCCAGGGCGCAATAGAATTGCACCTTCGCGGCATGAGGGCCGACGGCCTTCAGCCGCCGCGCCCGACGCGGCGCGCGGTCGTCCCAGGGAAGACGAGGCGGCAGGTTGACTTTTACGCGAGCGTCGAGGTCGCTGCCTAACCTCTCGAGTTCGCCAAGGCATCCTCGTCTCATGAGTCCGCCGAACAACTGCATCAACCCGACGGGCTCGCGTGTCAC
>QHYA01000216.1 GCA_003223995.1 Acidobacteriota bacterium
GGCCGACACCGAGGAAGTGCTCAAGGGCCTAGAGGCAGCGTCATGCGGCTGGGGAGAGCCCTAGAGCCAGGGCGACCCTGGCCCTCCGGACCTGTTCTGTCGTCTGGCCTCTCAGGGAGCGGTGCGCAGGGTGTTGATCCGGGACGCCCGGGATTTCGGGCTGTCGAGGCTGAAGGAGCGCGCGTCGCCGAGGTCGTCCCGGACGAATGCCTCGGTGCGTTCCACCGCGTCGGTCAGAGCCTTGTCCTTCACGCCGAACGATGCCCACACGATGGATCGGGTCTCGATGTCGTACTCCCACAGCCCGACTAGCCGGCCCCGGTCGAAGATCGCGTGGCTGGGCAGGTCCGAAAGACCGCCCAGGGCCTCCATGGCCTTCTCCGTCATGACCTTGCGCTTTCCGTCCCCGGCGTCCAGCAGGCTTCCAAGATCGCGGCGATGGAGAACGAGCGAGTCGAGCCCGCTCACGAGAGCGTAATGAGGCGTTTTCGGCGGCTTGAAACGGCGAAACGATTCGAGGTCTTCCGGCAAGAGCAGCCTGTCGTTTCCCGGGATCGGAACGAGACCGAGCGGCTCGATCGCGGCCTTGGCGGCCTTGACGCCGTACCCCGAGAACGACTGGAACTCCGCCAGCGTGGCGGGGCCGACCCACTGGAAATAACGGCCGGCCAGATCGGCGGAAGCTCCATCGGCGGCGAGCTTCGGTCCGAGGGGGTTCGGTCGCCAGAGCGCATAGCGGTACCGCTGCTGGTCGAGCCGGCCGTTGGTCGGCACGCGGCGGATCTTCCCGGCGGACTGAAGCTTCCCAAGAGCGAGCGGAAGGGTCGTCGAGAGACCCTTCTTCACCCCCTCGGGACCCATGCTGCGCGACGCGCTTCCCGTTGCCTTGCGGATTTCGTCCGGTTCGAGGGGTCCCTTCGAGAGCGCCTTGACGACGGCCTCGCAGAGCCTGTCGATCTCCTTCTCCGTGACTCCAAGCTTCACCGCCTGCTTCATCGGGGCGGCGGCGAAGTTCCGGCCGACTTGCAGAGCCAGAGCGAAATCCGACGCGGGGACGACGTAGGTGCATCCGCGCGCCCCTGCTTCTGCCACCACCAGGCGCGCAGAGTCGAGAGATCCATGGCGGGCAATCGTAGACCCTCGGCGCGCATTGGGACAAGCGGGCCTCTCTGTCAGGATCGCGGGATGAAGTTCTCTTCCACCGCTCCGCTCCCGCTTCATTGGTCCCCGACGCGAGAAGCGGCGGAGATCGCTCATGAAACGGGAGAAGGACGCTTGCGGGTCCGGGTCACCGGACGGCTGAGGTCTTCGAGGAGCTTCTCGACCTGGTAGCCGGATCGCTGCCCGGCCAGCTGCAGAGTCTCGATGACCTCGTGACTCGCCGCGACCAGCCGTGGAACCTCGCCCGCGGGCCGGTAGGGGTCCCAGGACGCATCGACTGCAGCGACCGCAAGCATCCACCACAGCAGCTCATCGAAGGCTTCCTTGTTGAACCAGAGAACATCCTGATAGAGGTTGACCTTGAGGAAACGCCGCCCCTGCTCGTCGGAGAGCAGTGATCGAAGAACCTCGCGGGCGCTCGTGCTCCTCGGCCCGGGGGCGGCGAACCACCGTTGGTGCGCTGTCAGGACGAGGATGGCATCGACGGCCCGTTCCACTGCGGGGCCGTCCAGGCCGAGACCTCGCATCGCCTCCTCCAGGATCCCGCTCAGCCGCCACTCCTGCATCCACCTCAGGCTTTGCTGCTCGGGTTTCTCCTGCTCGAAGGGTTTCCCGAGGGCATGGACGAAAAGCCAGCCGAGCAGCCCGCCCCCCGCGGCTCCGTCCCACGGCTTCTGGCTGAGGAGCGCCGCTGCCGAGCGGTATCTCTTTGATCGCGGCCAGGGGAAGCGCTCCCCCAGTCTGTCGAGCCGGAGGATCGCCTCCAGCTTCAGACGAACCATCCGCGCGGTGACGGCCGGATCGGTGGCTGCCGGAGCGCCAAGGAATTCCTTGATTTCCCGCAGGAGGGTGTCCGTCTTGCGTTCGACCTCCTCGAGCAGCTTCGCATCGACCGCGGCCCCGGCCGGTCGCGACTGGATCAGCCGGCGGAAGAGGGAGGCGTTGACCAGTTCCGCGAAGGGTTGCTGGACGACCTTGAGAACGACCTCCGCCAGCGCCTCCTCGATGCTCGGGCTCCCCCTTCCTCCGAGGTGGGAAGCCAGCCTCGCATAAGGACGGCCCGCCCCCTCACGGACCTCCCGGAAGTCGAGAAACACCTGGCATCTGTAGGCGTCCAGCTCGACGTAGAGCCCCCTGTCGAAGAGCTCCTTGCTGCTGCGGATGTACTCGAGCCCGCTGAGATGGTCTCTGAAGACGGCGTAGCAGCCCTCGTCCGCAGTCAGCCCCAGCCCCTCGCCGAGGCTCCTCTGGGCGAGAGTCCGCTGCGCGAGAGTCCGCTTCCCATTAGCGCCCGCCTTTGCCATGAAGGCGGCGGAGGTCCGGATCCACCCGCGAGCGGAGGCGAAGCGGTTGTGATAGAGCACCAGCGCCCGCTCGCCGCCGCAGCGGTTGGAGTAGGCGAAGACATCCTCGTTCACTCGCCCTTCCTGCGTGTAGAAATCGTAGAGGAGGTAGTCCTTGGCCTCCGCGAAGAGGTGGCGGCGGTGGAGGAGCGGCGCGATCTCCTTCTCGTGGCGGGCGACCAGGCGGGGGTCGGGCTGCTCATCCCACCGCGCCCGGCGGAACTCCATGCCGTACCGCTCGGCGAAACCCTCGATCTGGCCGTGGCCGAACATCGGCAGTCCCGGCAGGGTCGCCATGAGCGTGCAGATGCCGAAGTACTTGTCCTCCTTGCCGAACTGGTCGATGGCGGTCCGCTCGTCGGGATTGTTCATGAAGTTGACGTACCGCTTCAGGATCTCGGGATCGAATTCGAGGGTGTTCTTGATGACCGAGCGGTACTTGGCATTCTCCTCGTCGCGGAGCATGTTCATGAAGGCGCTGTTGTACACGCGGTGCATGCCAAGGGTGCGGACGAAGTAGCCCTCCATCATCCAGAAGGCTTCCGCCAGAAGCAGCGTATCGGGCGCCTCCAGCGCGACGCGGTCCACCACCTGCCTCCAGAACTCCTCCGGCATCAGAGCGTCGAACTGCTCCCTGGTCATCGCATGCTCGGCCCGCGACGGAATCGTCCCTCCGGTGCCCGGCTCGGGGAACCAGAGCCTCTGGTAGTGCTTCTTCGCGAGTGTCATGGCGGCGTCGAAGCGAATGACCGGAAACTGACGCGCCACGCGCAGGATCGTCTGGATGACCGCCTCCCGGAGCTCCGGGTTGAGGTAGTTCAACTGGGCCGTGTCGTTCCACGGCGTGCTCGTCCCGTCGTTGCCGTGATAGACGTAGCGAACGCTTCCGGTCCGCCGGTCCACGCGCCGGAACACCACGGCGGCGTCACTGTTGTTGAAGTAATGGTCCTCCAGGAAGATGCCGACCCGCTCGTCCCACGATAGGTCGGGTCCCGTGAAGCTGTAGGAGGGGAAGGGGCTGTGCTCGAGCGAAAGGAACCGGTCGGGCTGCTCGATCAGCCACAGGGAATCGATCCCCATGTGGTTGGGGACCATGTCGCTTGCGAGACGGAGGCCGTGCCGCCAGGCCCTCTCCCTGAGGTCGCGGTGGGCCTGCTCGCCTCCGAGATCGTCGGCGATCACGTAGTCGAAGAGGGAGTAGGCCGATGCGTCCGCGTCCGGATCGCCGCGCATCTGCTTGATCTTCCGTGACGCGGCGCTGCGCTGCCACAGGCCGATCAGCCACAGTCCTGAGATGCCCCAGCGCGCCAGCAGCTCCAGCTCCTCGTCCGGGATCTGGTCGAGCCTGCGGATCTCGCGGCGGTGCTTGCGCGAGAGCTGGTCGAGCCATACGTGGCAGTTCTTTGCGATCAGGACGAGCCTGGGCATCCAGTCGCGATCGGCGGAGTAAGCCTCCCTCTCCGACTCGAGGCCGGAATAGTCGTAGAACGCGGGGGGACCCGGACCAGGGAGCTTCAGGTTCTCCTCCTCGCGGATCAGATCGAGGCTGCTGAGGAGCCGGAAGATGTACTTGTACTTCCCGAGCAGGTAGCCCCAGCGTCTCCAGATGTAGTCGAGCTGCCCGGCGAGAGAATCCGGAGAGGCGAGCGCGGGGCTGCGGAGCATGTCCACCAGGTTCTGTTCGTCCGGTCCGAAAAAGGGCCGAGTGGCGAAGAACTCCCTCAGCTCAGAGACGATCTCTCCGTACGCGGCCTGTTGTTCCAGGGGCTCGTCGTCGAAGAGATCGAGGAAAGGCCGCGTTGCAGGATTCATGTTCGCAAGCCACAGGACCAGCATCTCCTCCAGCTCGATCTGGCGGTGGGGCACCCCGCCGCTCTCCGACTCGATGAACTCCTCCGGCGTCGTCTCCAGCCGGAAGACAGCGGGGGGCGGGAACTCCTCGACGAGGCGGCTGAAGGCGCGGTCGAGTCGCTGCCCGCCGAGCACCCCCGAGAGGTGGGCGATGGCCTCCTGGAAGACGGCCGGCCGGCGAGATTCCCGGTACAGGCCGATCAGGAAGTGGAAGATCTCGTTGATCAGGCCGATCGCATTGAGCTGGCCGGCTCTGACGCACCCTGAAGCGGGGCCGGCCCTCCTCTTCACCTCGTTGATCTTCTCCGCCAGGAGCCGCGCGGCGCGAAACTCGTCGAAGAGAAGGCTGCCGCCCGGAGAGAATGGGAATCCGCTCAGTGCGTAGAGGTCCCGCGCCGCGCGGGAGACATGCAGTTCCATCTTCTCAGCGCTTCCTGCCCGCCGGCGGGACGAGGGGGGCGACGCGGGCCATGACCACTGACGGGCAGCGGCGCTTTATGGAGGCGCGTCGAACCACTTCGACAGTTGCGCGCCGGGCCGGCGAGGATAGGCGGCGTAATGGGACACATCGTTGAGCAGCATGAGCCGCGCTCGCACCGGACCCTGGAAGTCGAGCACGTTCAGGCATGCTGGAGATTGATCGAGCCGGTCGCGGTAGCCACGTGCGTCCATTCCCAGCAGGCTGCAGAGGACCAGGCGGATCGTCGCCTTGTGCGACACGACGGCGATGCTCTCCGACTCGTGCTTCAGGACGATCATCCGGACGACCGGAAGGGCTCGCGCCATGACGCTCAGTCCCGACTCTCCGTCCCGCGGCGCGAAGGTGAAGGGATCGGCCTCCCAGGCCGCGTATTCCTCGGCATAGCGGCGCTCCACCTCGAGCCGAATCAGCCCCTCCCAGTGGCCATGGTTCATCTCTCGCAGGCCGTCGGCGGAAACCGGGCTCAAACCGTGGGGACGCGCAACGGAGGCGGCCGTGTCGCGTGCCCGTTTCATGGGGCTGCTATAGACGGCCGCGAGCTTCTCTCCGGACAGCCGCTCTCCGAGACGCTCGGCCTGGGCGCGGCCTTCCTCGGACAGCTCCGCATCGGTCGATCCGGCGAAGCGGTCCTCCGCGCTGAGGACCGTGGCGCCGTGCCGGATGAGGTAAAGACGCGTGGTCACGGCTCGGAGAGTATAGCAGCCGCGCCCAACTCGATCCGCCGCCTCGCGCCCTCGTCGCCCTGGCAGGGGACCGGGCGGCTGGCTCGCGGCCTGGCTCGAAGGTTAGGATCAGAAACCATGCCGGAGCTTCCCGACATCGTCGTCTATATCAGAAAGCTCGAACCCCGGATCGGCGGGCAGAAGCTGGAGAAGATCCGTCTCGCGAGCCCATTCCTTCTCCGTTCCGTTTCACCTTCCATACGGGAGGGGGAAGGGAAGACGCTGCTGGGCCTGCGAAGGCTCGGAAAGCGCATCGTCTTCGAGCTGGAGGACGAGCTTTTCCTCGTCTTCCACCTGATGATCGCGGCGCGTTTCCACTGGAAGAAGCCCGCGACCAAAATCCCTGCGCGCATCGGACTCGCCGCATTCGATTTCCGCTCCGGAGCGCTGCTTCTGACCGAGGCGAGCTCCCGGAAACGGGCATCGCTGCATCTCGTCCGTGGAGAAGAAGCTCTCGGCCAGTTCGAGCGCGGTGGTCTCGAGCCCCTCGAGGCGGACGCGGAGGCGTTCCGTTCGACGCTGCTGGGAGAGAACCACACGCTCAAGCGCGCTCTCACGGACCCGCGGCTCTTCTCCGGGATCGGAAACGCTTACAGCGACGAGATCCTGCATCGAGCCCGGCTTTCGCCTTTGCTGTTGACCAGCAGGCTGGACGAGGGGGAGATCGCCCGACTCCGAGATGCGACGCGAGATGTCCTGCTCGAATGGACCGAGAGGCTCGATCGCCAGGCGGGGGATCGCTTTCCGGAGAAGGTCACGGCTTTCCGGGAAGGGATGGCGGTGCACGGCCGGTTCCGCCAGCCCTGCCCGGATTGCGGTTCTCCGATCCAGCGCATCGTCTATGCCCAGAACGAGTCGAACTACTGCGCCCGATGCCAGACCGGAGGGAAACTGCTGTCCGACCGACTGCTGGCTCGCCTGCTGAAGCAGGATTGGCCTCGGACCCTGGAGGAGATGGAGGAACGGCGCGCGCAGATCGCTCGGCGGGGCGGGGTGTAGAATCGGCACCCTTGGACGTTTCGGCTGCTTTCGGTTCTTGGATCGGAGAGACGCCGGGCAGATAGCCGGCCAGAGAGGAAGACGACGGCGAGAGAGGACTGAGCATGGACAAACCGGGCGAACGTTTCGTGCCGGACCTCCTGGAGAGGGGCGGTCCTCTCAGGGGAGCACCCCAGGCTCTCGACGCACGGCTCTTCTTGCAGCTCCACGTCTACACCGGATGCCTCGATGAGCCTGCGGTGGTGGAGGCCGTGCGCGCCAGCCGGCTCGAGGCGGTCGTGTATGCGGACGCGAACGATCCCCTCGGCGTGGGCGTCCTGCTGATGGCCGAGTCTCCGCAGTCCTTCGTCGAAGAGACGAGAGAGCTGCTCGCGGAGCAGCCTTTCCTCTCCCTGACGCGCCTTCCGGAGTTCACGATGATGGGACGAACCTACGCCACGGGCCGGGAGCCGGATCTCGAGGACTGGCTGCTGCGGAAGGCCAAGCGCGCCGCGCTCGATCCCGAGAACTCGTGGGCGCTCTGGTATCCGCTGCGGCGCATCGGCGCCTTCAACCGGCTGCCGAGAGAGGAACAGGGGAGGATCATGGCCGAGCACGCCACGATCGGTAGAGCATACGGCGAGGCGGGCCACGCCTTCGACATCAGGCTCGAATGCCATGGCCTCGACCGCGACGACAACGAGTTCGTCATCGGGATCCTCGGGCCAAAGCTTCACGCCCTCTCGAAGCTGATCAAGGACATGCGCTCGACGCGGCACACCTCCGAGTTCATGCAGAAGATGGGGCCGTTCTTCGTCGGACGAGCCATCTATCAATCGCCCCTTCCAGCAGGGGCGCGTGCCCTGGCAGGCTCCTGAGGTTCCGTCCGGCCGCTTCGCCCAGCGCTTCGGTCTATGGCAAGCCTTGCTCGGCGAGGGAAAGAAGCCTCGTCAGGGAGTAAACCTCTTTCAGCCTCGACCGTCGCGGGGGCACCTCGCCCAGTTCGAAGTGCACCAGCATTCCCTTCCCGAACGAGACCGCCGCCTCCTGCCCCATGAGATCGGCGCATAGCTCGCCCAGCAGGGGCTGGTGGCCGACCAGGAGCACGCGAAGAGGACCAGCGCGAGGCGTATCAGGTGTGTCCAGGAGGAAGAGGCTCGAAGCGACCGAGGGATAGACCTTTCGCAAGCTGGAATCGGGGAGAAGGGCGTCGGTCCGGGGAATCTCGCAGCGCGACCCGGTCTTCTCCCGAACGATTTCCGCTGTCTCGATTGCTCTCACCAACGGGCTCGACAGGATGAGTTCGAACTGCAACCCGAGCAGACTCATCGCCCGGGCCGCCTCGTTGATGCTCTCTCGCCCCCTGCCGCTGAGCGGCCGCCCGGCGTCCGTCCAGGCTGAGGCCTGCTCGGCCTCCCCGTGCCTGAGCAGGAACAGCTCCACGGGTCCACCGAAAACGCGTCGCTCCACGAGGCCGGCCTCACTCTCCATGAAGACCCCTTGCCGACTTCAGGCCGCGAGACTGCATGTCATCCTCTCATTTAGTGGTCAGTGTCAGCGACGCTCGCTTGCCGTCGAGGAGCTCAACCGATCCTTCGGCCTTTCCGCCGGTCCCTGAGGCCGCGCTCACCCTATAGGTCCCCTGGACGAGGTGCGGAAAGGCGATCGTTCCGTCCGAGGCGGTCACTGTAGGCAGGCCGGTGAAGAGACGAAGCGTGGGCATCAAGGGGCCGAGGTCCACCCCTGAAGGATCCACGAGGGTGACAGAAGCACCCGTGACGGGTCCGTTCTGTGCGTCCACGACCTTGACGATCAGAGAGCCGCCCGGCGGAAGTCGCAACTCGGCGGCTCCGTCGGCCTCAGGCGTCACGACGATGTCGCGGGCTGCCGTCGGAGCCAGGTCACGGGCGAAGGCCAGAAGGCCGTAAGAACCCTCCTTGACCCCCCCGACTGTCGCGGTACCGTCGACGCCGGTCATGACCCTCGAGTCGAGGGGCTTTCCCTCGGAGTCCAGCAGGAAGACCACGGTCTGGGCCAGGGGGCGCGCGTCGGAGTCGAGAACGCGGGCCAGGATCCTCCTCCCGGGGCGAAGCAGGAAGTCGGCAGAGCCTGCTCCGCTGCTTCCCACCGCCACTTTCTCGGCTGTCTCGCTGGCGAAACCCTCCTTGCTCGCGACGATGCGATATGTGCCGGGTGAGAGGTTGTCGATGTGATAGGAGCCGGCGGAGTCCGAGC
>QHYA01000217.1 GCA_003223995.1 Acidobacteriota bacterium
GATTTTGTCAGTCTTCCCGCTTACCGTGTCGCATTCCTATAAGCAAGTGCTTATGCTTCCGAAAAAGGGACTCTACGGAACAATTTGGTGCGCTCGGACGGGACGCTGCAGAACACGCGGAAAGTAGGATGAACTCTCCTCCGGCGCAGGCAAAGCCCTCGCACGCACGATCTGTCTCGTCCGCGAGAAGCGAGAGGTGCCAGCGGGTCAGGCGGGGGGGGGGGGTCGCTACGAGGGCGCCCTCTCAGGCGGCGAGGGACGCGATCGCGGCCATGGCGGCCGAGAACTCGGCCGCGGTCGGAAATCGCTCCTGCGGATTGCGGGCGATCGCCCGGAGGAAAAACCTGTTCCACTCCTCGCTCGGTGCGGCCGGCAGGGGGATCGCTCCCGGCACCAGCGGTTCGGGGATCTGCCCGCAGAGCATCTCGAGAAGGATGAGGCCGAGAGAGTAGAGGTCCGACGGCGGATCGGGCTCTCCGCCCGCCTTCTGCTCGGGCGCGATGTAATCGAGCGAGCGGTCCGAAAGGTCCCCTTCCACCATCGTGCCGAGGAGCGTCTCGACCTGCTTCAAGCTCGTCAACCCGAAGGGGGCGATGAGGAGCTTCTCGGGACGGTCGTGGCTTCCGGTTACGCGGACCGTCTCGGGACTCAGACCCCCGGAAACGATCCCTGCCTGATGCAGCGCGCCGAGAGCATCGGCGGCTCCCTGGACCAGATCAACGGCAGGCACGGGAGGCAAGGCCCCTCTCGAAGCGATCAGGGCCCGTAGAGAGCCGCTCTGGACGAACTCGGTCACGATGTACACGCACTCGTCGTTGAAGCCCAGGTCGAGCACGGCGATGAGGTTCGGGTGGCGGATGCCCATCGAGCGCGCCTCCTTCCGGAACGCGTCGAGAAGGGCGTCTCGCACGGCCCCCCTCCCGGTCTTCCAAAGCCGGACGGCGACAGGGGCGCCGGTGCGCAGGTGCGTGGCCAGGTACACATTGCTGCCGAAGCGGCCCGGCGCCATCCACTCGTGCAGCTCGTACGTCTCATCGAGAACGGATCCGACCCAGCCGGCGGCATTGATCGCCAAAGTCTTCGTGGCGCGATCCTGCTCGTCCGGAGGTCTTTCGGCCCCGACGCGGGCGAGCGCCTCCGCCAGCTCCCCGGCATCCTTGCAGCGGTTCTCGGGCTTCTTGGAGAGACAGCGCGCCACCAGCTCCTCCAGCTCGTCCGAGATGTCGGGGCGGAACCTCGAGAGGGAAGGAGCGGGCGATGTGGCCTGCAGTCGCAGCAGCTCCAGCGGGCTCCGGGCGTTGAAAGGAGGGTTGCCGGCAAGCGCTTCGAACAGAATCACTCCCAGACTGTAGACATCCGCCGCCGGCGTGACGGTGCGAGAGTCGATCTGCTCGGGGGCCATGTAGATGAGCGTGCCCATGAACTCGCCCGTGGAGGTCAGGCTCTCGGTCCTGTCGAGGAACTTCGCGATGCCGAAATCGAGGATCTTCGTCTGCCAGCATCCGCGCTCCACACGGTGCAGGATGATATTCGTCGGTTTGAGGTCGCGGTGCACGATCCCTTTTCGGTGGGCGGCGGCCATGACCTCGCTCGCCTCACGCATCAGGCGCACGACGTTTGCGGCGGAGGCGAACTTCCCGGCTCGGCGCAGCTCTTCGAAGGTCGGTCCGAGCAGCCGTTCCATCACGATGTAGGCCTGCCCGTCCTCCGTCCGGGAGCACTCCAGGACCTTCGCCACGCCGGGGTGGCCGACGGCAGCAGTGGCCTCGGCCTCCATCCGGAACCGTTTCTCCGGCTTTTCGCCGGCGAAGCCCGGTCTGAGGAGCTTGATCGCGACGAGCCCTCCGCCATCGAGAGGGACGGCCTCGAAGACTCGTCCCATGCCCCCCTCGCCTATGAGGTTCCCGAGACGGTACCTCCCGCCGATGATCGTCCCGGTGTCGGCGGTCGGCTTCCCCTCGTCGATCAACACCTCGCCGTCCTCCGGACAGAGGCGGCGTTGCTCGTCGAACCGGCCGTCGCAGCAAAGGCAGCGCCGCATGGCTGGAGGGGCTCGATCCGGGCTCAGAGGTCGAATTCCATGCCTTCCCGCGCGGCGTCCGTCGTCGGGAAGACCGTGCGGGCGGCGGCCACGATCCTGTCCATCTCCTCGTCGGAGTGATGGGGATGATGGTGGAAGAGGATGAGCCGGCCGGCCCGCGCCTCCCGCGCCAGCTCCGCGGCGGCGCGCCAGGTGCTGTGTCCCCATCCCCGGTGCCGCTCGTGCTCCTCAGGCGTGAAGTGCGCATCGACGATCAGGACGCCGACCCCCTTCGCAGCGGCGCAGAGCGCGGCGTCCGCGGCAGCGTTTCCGGGCTCGTGGTCCGTCGCGTAGAGAAAGGAGCGTCCGTCCCCATCGACGCGGTAGCCCGTCGCGCGCTGGGGATGGTTGAGAGGAACAGGAGTGACAGTCAGATCGTCGATCGCGATCGGATGGATCCCCACCTCCATGAAGCGGCGGACCGAAGGCGACTCGGCGAGGGTGGCGGGAAAGAAGGGGGGCGAGACGATCCTTTCGAGCGTCTCCTGCAGGGTCAAACCAGGAGGTCTGTGCCCGTGGAAGGTCAGCCGGCAGCCCGGCCAGTAGAGAGGCCGGAAAAAGGGAAGGCCTTGAATGTGGTCGTGATGGTAGTGGGTCAGAAAGATCCGGATGTCCGGCTCGGACGCGCTCTCGGAGAGCTGATTCCCGAGCAGGCGGATGCCGGTTCCCGCGTCGAAGATCAGGCGGCGGCTCGGAGACAACTCGAGCTCGAGGCAGGAGGTGTTGCCGCCGTAGCGGAGGTTTTCGGCCGTCGGGGTCGGCGTGGAACCCCGCACCCCCCAGAACCGCGCGCGGTACGGCGCACGAGGTTGGCTCGCCATTGGTGCGGCGAGGATAGCAGCCTCAGTGTCCCGAGACCAGCATGCTCTTGTCGGCCTGCTCGGCGAACTTGTAGATGTCCCCTATCGTTCCGTGAACGACCGCGTCCAGGTGGTAGCCCTGTGGAACGCCCCGTTCCACGCAGCAGAGCCCTCAGACGAACCAGTTGAGATGCGGGGCTCCCTTCCCCTTCTCGAGCAGGCGGGCGACGAACTCGGCCGTCGTGCTGTGGGCCTTGCCGGCGTCGGTATGGTGCTCGGCCCTGTCGGTCCAGATCGGATCGTCGTGCTGTCTTTGCGCCTTCGCCGTCAGCAGCACGCCGTCTTCGTAAGCGAGAACGTCGACGTCGTAACCCTTGTCCAGTGCAGCGTCCACGAGCCTGAACACGCTGACCGGAGTCTCGCTGCCGTACGGACCGGCCGTCACCGTGATGTGAAGCGTCTTTCTCGCTCTTGCCATGGCCCTTGTCCTCAATGCCAGATGGCTTTCTCGGAGCCCTCCATCAGCAGCTCCACGAGTTCCGTCATGCCGGCTGTTCGCACCTCGCCGGAGAGACGCTCGCCGCTGACACCACGCTGGCGCAGGGAGATCTCATCGGCGAGGACGATCAGGCCGCTGCTCTTCGCTTCCGTCAGGAGGCTCTCGCCGAAGCGGAACCCGCGCCGCGCGGCGAGCACGGCGTCCTGGAGCAGGTACAGGCTGACCTCGTGGCGATCCTTCCGGAGCTGCTTTCCCAGCTCGAAGGAATAGTCGCCCCCGTCGAGAGGATCCTTCGTCTCTATCAGGAGGTACCGTGACATGTTGGGAGAAGCAGCCTCCGTCCTCATCGTAGCGGCGGCGGCGCAGGACGGTCAAGCTCGCTCTGTGGCTCTTGTGGCTCTGTTCACCAGGTTGACGTCGAAGGGGCCTGTGGGATCATACAGCCGTGGCCGCGAGGATCACGTCCCGCTCCAACCCGCTCGTCCGCCGCGTCCGCCAGCTCGGCGCCGAGCCTGCGGCCCGCAAGGAGGAGAGGGCCTTCATCGCCGAGGGGGTCCGGCTCGTGGAGGAGGCGCTCGCCGCGCGCTGCACGATCGAGGAGATCCTCCACTCCCCGAGGCTCGCGCTGACCGAGCGGGGCCGCAAGCTTCTCGGACGGCTCCGGACCGACGGGCTCAGGCTCGTCGAGACGACCGACTCGGTGCTCGACTCGATCTCGGACGCGGAGACCTCGCAAGGAATTCTCGCGATCGTGCATTCTCCCCCCGCCATTTCCTTGTCGGGATCGGGGGCATTGTCGGGATCGCAAGCAGAGGCGCGGCAGAGCGCTACCGTCCCGGTCTTCTGGGTCGTGGGGTGGGGGTTGCAGGACCCGGGGAACGTCGGTGCACTGTTGCGCACGGCGGACGCCGCGGGCGCGGACCTCTTCCTGACGCTCGCCGGCACTGCGGACCCGACGTCGCCGAAAGCGGTCCGCGCCTCGGCCGGCTCGATCTTCAGGATGCAAATCGCGGGGGGCCTCGCGGCCGACGAGATCCTCGAGGCTGCTGCCTCACGAGGGGTGCGGCTATTCGGAACGGACCCCTCCTCCGGCGTTCCCTACAGCGAGGCCGACTATGCGGGCCCGATCGGTTTCGTCTTCGGGTGCGAAGGGGAAGGCCTGCCGCAGGCCGTCGCCGGGCGCCTCCACGGGATCGTGACGATCCCGATGCGCGAGGGTGTCGAGTCGCTCAACGTCGTCGCCGCCGCGGCCGTCGTCCTGTTCGAGGCGGCCCGAAGGCGGCGCGGGCCTGGCTGATCCCAGGACTCGGACAGGTTGACGAACCATTGCGGGCCAGGCTAACGTCGAACGCGATGGAGCAACCCGAGCCAGGAGGGATCGATCCCCGCACCGTCGCGGCTCCTCCCGACCAGATCAGCGAGTGGGAGGAGGAGTTCCAGGCCGCGTCCCGGCGTCCCCTCCGCACGCGAATGCGCTACGCCTTCATCCGCACGTACAAGCCCGTCCTGGACGACGCCGCCTACAGGTCCTTCGATACTACCGCGGAGTATCGGCGCTGGTGCGAGGAGAACCTGCCGACCTGGCTGGGGTATGCCCGCCAGGTTTGACTACCGCCAGGCGGAGGAAATCCGCGATGCCTTCTCCCGCCACAACGTCCACTACCTGTTCTTGGGCAAGTCCGGTGCCATCCTGCTGGGTTTCCCCGACACGACGCAGGACGCGGACCTGTTCGTCCAGAAGAGCGAGGCGAACGGCCGGGCCCTGGTTCTCGCGCTCAGAGAAATCGGCTTCGAGTTGACGGACCAGCAGGCGGCGGAGATCCAGCGCGGCAAGGACTTCGTGCAGTTGAAGAACGGCCCCTTCGACCTCGACCTCGTCTTCGCTCCCGACGGCATCGAGACGTTCGAGGAGGCGTGGAGCAGGCATGTCGAGGTCGAGCGGTTCCCCGTCTGCCACATTGACGACATCATCGCCAGCAAGGAGGCCACGGGCCGAGTCAAGGATCGCGAGACCCTGCCGAGGCTTCGGGCTTTCCGCAACTACTGGGTCAGGCAACGGCGCTGAACGAGGCGGCGCGCCGGCCTCCCTTGCTGTTCACTCCAGAAGCCAACTCCGACCCTCCAAACCATAAACGCGGCGCTGCACCGCCGTGAGGGGGATGTGTGGACAGCCGGGACCCTATGGTCGCATCCTCCGCCCATGCGCTTCGCGGGTGAGCTTGCCGCGCTGGGCACCGCTGTCTGCTGGGCGGCGGGGTCGAACTTCTTCGCCGCGGCGGGACGGCGAATGGGAGCCGTGGTCCTGAACCGGCTGAGGACTACGCTGGCCTCAGCGTTCCTGGCCGTCGCCTTGCTCGCGACCCAGGGTTCCCCGTGGCCGACCCGGGCGACCGCCGCACAGATGAGCTTGCTTGGAGCGAGCGGTCTGATCGGCTTCGTTCTCGGTGACAATTACTACTTCCGTTCGCTCCTCATTCTTGGGCCGGGGAGAGGAGCGATGGTCGCCTCCCTTGCGCCGGTCTTCACGGCGTTGCTCGGGGTTCCGATTCTTGGCGAGACGCTCGGCCCCATAGCACTTCTCGGCATGGGGCTGACGCTCGCGGGGTTGCTCTGGAGCCTGGGAGAGCGCGAGCATCTGGAACACGTTCGGATCCGGGGACCGGCGAGGGTGGGGATCTTTGCGGGCGTGGTCGGTGCGTTCGGACAGGCAGGCGGCTTCGTCATCTCGAAGTTGGTTCTGCGGGAGGGGTTCGACCCCCTGTCAGCGACAATGGTGCGAGTGGCAGTCGCGACGGCTGTCATGTGGATCCTCGCGGTGGCAGGCGGGGGAGCGGCGGGCTCGCTGGATGCGCTGAGGGATCGCGCGGGGGCCCTGAGCATGGTCGGGGGAGCCTTCTGCGGGCCCTTCCTCGGCGTCACGCTCTCTCTATTCGCCCTGAAGCACACCGAGGCGGGCGTCGCCGCATCTATCTGCGCCTTGTATCCGATCCTGGCCCTTCTCATCTCGAGCCGCTTTCACGCCGAACGGATCACGGCACGGACGCTCGCGGGCGCTGCCGTGTCCTTCGCAGGCGTCGCCGTTCTCTTTGTCCGTTAGTTAAGTTAGACGCCTCCGATCTCGCTTTTGCTATCATCGACGGCCGCACCCACCCGCCGCTTTCCGGGGGGACGCGCTCATGGACGCACTCAAGGATCTCGAGCTGCTCATCCGGTCCCGCACTCCGATCATCGCCGTGGAGACGTGCGAGGAAGACCGCGTGGAAGAGGTGCTCCTCTCCCTGGCGGCGAGACTCAGTGTCCCGCTCTTTCTATGGACGGTTTCCGAAGGGCTGAGGCGGTCCGGCGCCGGGAATCAGATCTACGACACGCAGGATCCGGGCAAGGCGCTTGCCAATCTTGCGGCGATCAAAGAGGACGGGATCTTCTTCTTCAAGGACCTCCATCATTACCTGGATCATCCGGAGGTCGTCCGGAGGGTCCAGGACCTCTCCTCCCTCTTCTCGAAATCCTCCCGGGCTCTCATCCTGTCCGCGCCGCGGATCGACCTTCCGGCAGAGCTGGAAAGCCTGACGGCGACATTCAAGCTGGATCTGCCGGGAGCGGACGAGCTGTGGGCCCTGGTGAAGGATGTCCTCACCGAGCTGGCGCAGACCCGCAAGATCCGGGCACAGTTATCGGGAGAGGAGCGGGCCCGGCTGCTCGAAAGCCTGAAGGGTCTGACGCTCCAGGAGGCGCGGCGAGCCCTCACGATGGCGATCCTGGAAGACGGGGCACTGACCGGATCGGACGTCCAGGCTGTTCTGGAGATCAAGAAGGAGCGCCTCCGGAAGGAAGGCATCCTCGATTTCCTGACGCCCGAGGATTGCATGGCCGATGTCGGAGGCCTCGAGAACCTGAAGAGCTGGCTCCAGAAGAGAAGAAGAGCTTTCACGGCGGAGGCCAGGAAGTTCGGCATCCCGCACCCGAAGGGGATCATCCTTCTCGGGGTGCAAGGCTGCGGAAAGAGCCTCGCTGCCAAGGCCGTCGCGCACGAGTGGTCGCTCCCCTTGCTCAAGATGGAGCCCGGGCGGCTCTACGGGAGATTCATCGGCGAATCGGAGGAAAACCTCGAGAAGGCGCTGGGAGTCGCGGAGAGAATGGCTCCCTGCGTGCTGATGGTGGACGAGATCGAAAAGGGCTTTGCCAGCGTCAGCTCCTCGGAGACGGACGCCGGCCTGTCCAAGCGCATCTTCGGCAGGCTGCTCGGCTGGCTTCAGGACCGCCCGGCGCCCGTCTTCGTCGCGGCGACCTGCAACGACATCTCGCAGCTTCCGCCCGAGATGATGCGCAAGGGACGCTTCGACGAGATCTTCTTTCTCGACCTGCCGAAACGGGAAGAAAGGAAGGAGATCTTCGCGCTTCACCTGCGGAAGAGGGGGCGGGACCCGGCCGCATTCGACCTCGACGCCCTCGCGGCCGCATCGGATGGGTTCAGCGGCTCCGAGATCGAGCAGGCCATCGTCTCCGCCCTCTACACGGCCTTCTCCCGCTCGGGAGATATCACGACGATCGTGATCGTGGAGGAGCTGCGGGCAACGAAACCACTATCCGTCGCTCGTGCCGAGGAGATCGATGCGCTCCGGGGGTGGGCAGCTGGCCGCGCCGTGATGGCGAACTGAGGTCTTATGGCTCCATCGACCAAGATACCGTATACTTCCCAGTCGAATACGTATACGAAACCGCCATGAGAACCAAGCTCACGGTCACGATCGATGAGGAGTTGTTGCCGAAGGCGAAGCGGCACGCGCGCTCCCAGAAAATGTCGCTTTCTCGGTTGATCGAATCCGCACTCAGAGGACTCACGGCCGAGGACAGACCATCTTTCTCTCGGCGGTGGCGCGGTCGGTTCCGGCCCGCTGGCCGCAAGGACAAGCGGTACGCAGCCGTCCGTCGCTCGTGCCGAGGAGATCGAGGCGCTCCGGCAGTGGGCCGCTGGCCGCGCCGTGATAGCGAACTGAAGTCTGCATTCTCGTCGGTGGCTCCTCATTGGCGTCGCGGCGACCACGACCGAGAGTCTGCGACAAGCGGCTCGCCTGGCCATGCGGGACTTCGAAGATGCCATGCAGGTGGCAGCCGCCCTGGCCTGCGGCGCAGAAGTGATCGCGACGCGAAACGTGCGCGACTACGCCGGGGCGCCTGTCCGTGCGGCGACACCGGCTTCCCTGGTGAAGCTGCTGGCGTGAAAGCGCCGGGACCGAGCTTGTTTCTCTTAGCGCAGCGGCGGACCGGCGGTCAAGCTCGCGGGGAGAAGCAAAGGCCCGTCGAGGCCGCGCTCGCGAGCCCGGTCATGGTAGAGATGGCAAAGGCCGCAATCCGTCCTCGTCCCTCCCTGACGGTGGCAATGCATGCAGGAGGCGATGGGCGGAAGGAGCACGTCGGAGGTCTCCTGGCTGTCCTTCGCTTTGTGGCAGGCGACGCAGGCCAGCACCCTGTGGGCGCGATGGGAGAAACTCGCGTGCGGAAGCCAGGAGGCGGGGATGGATGGGGGCGAGATCTCGGGCAAGGCGCGCAGCGAGATCTCCGACAGGGCGCGGCGGTCCGCTCCTTTCGGCCATGTCATCTCATGGCAGAGATGGCAGTCCCTGCGAAAGAGCACCGTCTCGGCAATCGCCACCTGACGGACCACCCACTCCTCCGCCGTGCGGGCCGGCGGGGGAAGAGGCTCCGTCCCCGGCCGCCTTCGGCCTGAAGCCTCCTGCATGGCAGAAACAGGAGGGTCCGGTTCGGAGAGCCGCGCGGGTCTGCGGGCAATCTCGTTCTGAAAGGCCCGGGTCAGGAACTCGTGGATTCGCTCGGGCTTGTCGTGCGGCGCGACGAGCCCCGCGGAAAAGCGCGAGGCCAGGTCAAAGGCGAGCGGATGGCAGGCGGCGCAGCGCTCTTGATAGGCGACAGGTTTCATCCGCCGCTGGGCGGCGTCGGGAAGATGGCAGGATGAGCACTGGAGCGTCACGGCTCCCTCAGGGCCGCGAAGCCCCGGCTTCAGATGTACCTGGTGGTTGAGGCGGATCCGCGCCCTGTCCCTTTCGCCCGCGCGCAACGGCCCGAGCTCGGGATGGCCGCCGGGAGAGAAGGAAACGACCCGTGTCTCGAACCGCGCGTGTCCTTGCCGTGTCGTGAGAGAGGCGTGGCAGCGGACGCAGGCGGCGTCCTTCGTGCGGACCAACGCCTCTCCCCGATGCTCCGCGTGGCACTCCGCACAGGGCGGCATGAAGGTCTGCGACTCGTGGTGCACTGGCCCGTCGTGACAGGTCAGGCAGCGCTCGTCGCGGATCGTGAGGAAATACCTGCTCGCTCGTCCGCCGCCATGACAACTGGAGCAGTCCGATCCGAAGAAGGCGTGGGGAGCCGACACGGGCCCCGGAAGCAGGACCCGCTCGGCAGCCCCGGAGATCGCCGCCAGTGCCGCGGCCGCCGAGATCGCGCCCGCGCCGAGGGAGAGTCGCCACTTCCAGGAGCGGAATGGATGCCGCTTCTTGAAGTAATCGAGAGAAATCCTCTTTGCGAGTCCCTTCGTCGTTCGCGCACGCAGACGCGACTGCACCCGGAGCTGACGCCTCTCCTCGCAGATATCGGCCAGCTCCCCCAGCGCCTCTTGCAGCGCCGGCGGGTCGGCAGGCAGCAGCGTGCGCAGCCTTTCGAAGAGAGAGGCGGCCGCCTCCTTTCGATCCAGCTCGCTGTCCCGTCCGGATGGGGAAAGGTAGGGGCGCGCGCGGGCGAGGTAGAAGTCTTTCAGCGGGGCGCTCCCTATCGCCTCCGAGAGGGCCGAGGCGACAGTCGCGGCTCGGTGTCTGGCGCGCCGCTCCGCTGCTTCCTCCGGAGTCGGCGCGCGATGAGGGGAGGCGGTCGGAGCGGCGGAAGCGGCAGCCGGCGCGGCAGGTGATGCGGGGGGCGCGACTGCCGCAACGGGAGCGGCAGCAGCGGGAGCAGCGGCGGCGGGAGCGGCAGCAGTAGGAGCGGCGCGCGGGGCTTCAGGCGCCGCCTGCAGACCGAGATCGCCGCAGACGCCGGAGATCCGCGCGTCGGCCTCCTCGCGCAGCTGCTCGATGATATGAGGGATCTCTTCGTAGACCGTCTCCAGAGGCGCCTGATCGGTCATGAGCCTCGGGATGAACTGCTGGAGAGCGAGGCCGAACAGGCCGCTTCCGGTGACAGCGAAGAGAAGGACGAGGAGAGTCGCCGTCAGCGGCCCGCCCAGAGAGAATCCTCCGTGAAAGAGGACGAGGAGCACCGAGAGAAGGCCCAACCAGATGTGCCCCTTGAGCCAGGTCGCGGCGCGCCCGAGCCTCCAGGCGGGAAGCTTCCGGCGCGCGCCCAGCAGGGCCGCGAAGATGATCAGCGACGTCGCGGCCACGCCGAAGCAAAGCCCTGGCCCCGAGCCTCCGCTCGGCCCCGCGGGGGCAGCGCGGGCGTAGAGGATGTAGAGCAGGGAGCATGCGGCGGCCAGGAAGAGTGTCCCGCCGGCCCACTTTCGATGCCCCGCGTCGATGATCACGAGGCTCCCGATCTCGCGTCGATGATCACGAGGCTCTCGTGCGGGCCCTCGCGGCCTCGCGGATGTCGCGGCCCGCGGACAGCCGCTGGAAGAAGCTGAGCGGCTCCACCCTCCAGGCGGCCTCGTGCGGGCAGGAGGCGACGCAGGCCGGCTCCCTCTGGTCCGTGCACAGGTCGCAGGTCGTCGCTTTCTCCTTGACGACCGCCTTCGTCGCACCAGCTCTCTCCGGGTCCTCCTCCCGGACCTCGAAGGGGTGCATGTTGATGTTGCCGTAAGGGCACTGCTTGGCGCACAGCCCGCAGCCGATGCACCAATCCTCGATCACGATCTCGAAGGACTCCTTCCGGCGGATCGACCCGACCGGACAGCCGATCATGCAGAGCGGGTCCCGACACTGCCGGCAGGAGGTCGCCACGAGGAACCGGTCGTAGCGCAATCCCTCGCGAACGAGCCGTGTGATCCCGTCGTGCGTGTCGGCGCACGCCCGGACGCAGTCGTCGCAGCGGGTGCAGCGGTCGAGGTCGAGCACCAGCAGGCTCCGCGCCTGCATCAATCCCTGCCCCAGGAACGAATCCAGCGAGACGGAGGCCGAGGTGGATTCGAGGCGGCTGTTCGCCTCCTCGCGCTCTGCGGCGGTCTTCTCGAGCGAGCGGCGGATCTGCGGGAACTTCTCGAGCATCAGGCGGAAGTCCTCCGCGCGGATCTTCACGAGTTCCACGTGGTCCAGGGCCCGGCAGGTGGCCGAGCGCGCCGTGGCGCCGAGCAGCCCCATCTCGCCGAAGTAGTTCCCCCGGGAGAGGTATGAGAGGACCATCTCTCCGCCGGGAAAGCGGCGCAGGACCTTCACGAAGCCGATGCGAACGATGTAGAGCGCGTCGGCCGGGTCCCCTTGCCGGAAGATCGTCGCCTTCTCCTCGTCGTAGATGAAGTTCTTCTTCTTGTCCTGCGTGAAGGGGTCGATGGTGACCAGCTCGACCCTGTCTCGAAGGAATTCCAGGAACTCGTCCGACAGCTCGGCGAAGAGGGGGACGGAGCGCAGGTGGCCGTCCATGGCCCGCCGGCGGTAGTTCTCGTCGAGCTGTTTCTTGAAGGCGGGGTTTCTCTGGAGCAACTGCAGGATGTTCCGGAGCATCTCCAGGGCCTGGACCTCCGTTTTCGCGCGAACGGTCGCCGAGCGGGGGTAGAAAGACAGGCACGTCATCTCCCCGAACAGCGCCCCTTCAGACAGCTCCGCCACGGGCCGCTCGCGCGACAGGTCCACCGGAGCGTCGATGGGGATGAGCCGCCGCGTGTCCTCCTCGCGGATCTCCTCACCGCCGACGAGACGGCTCTTCACGCGCCAGACGAGGTTTCCGATCGCCCCGCCGGTCTTGACGTGGGCGATCGGTGCGCGGATCAGGACCTCCGCTTTCCCCTCGAGCAGGTAGAAGGCGGTCGATCCGAATTCTCCTTCGTGGCAGATGATTTCGCCTGGGCGGAACCGGCGGAGGACGACCGCCCCCGGAGTGCGTTCGAGCGCCGCGGCGGGAATGCCCTGGAAGATCGGAAGGGAGGCGAGGCGATCGGACGAGAGAGGCTCGCCTCTGTCCAGCCGGACCTCGATGGGACTCGCCATCGGCCCGGCAGAATAGCACATCGTTCGTTTCTGCTTTGTCCGTTTCTGCTATCATCGACCGCCCTGCCCGCCGCTCTTCACGCGGGAGACGATCTGCATGCTTGCTTGCATCGTTTCCGCCTGCATCCTGTGCGCGCTTCCGGCGGGAGCGGCCCCGATCGAGGAAGCGTCCGCCCCCTCTTATACAGGAGCCGGTTCCTGCGGCTCGGCCCAGTGCCACGGCAGCCAGCGGCCGCGGACACTCACGAGGGTCCGGCAGGACGAGTATGTCGTATGGGTCCTGAAGGATCATCACGCGAATTCCTACCGGACCCTGCTTGGAGACCGTTCCGTGCGGATCGCCCGGAACCTGCGCCTGCCCGATCCGGCGGAGAAGACCGAGCGGTGCCTCGATTGCCATGCCGTCAACGCTCCCCCCAGCCGGCGTGGGCGGACCTTCGATATGTCCGATGGCGTGTCGTGCGAGGGATGCCATGGGCCGGCGGAGAAGTGGCAGCGGTGCCTCGATTGCCATGCCGTCAACGCTCCCCCCAGCCGGCGTGGGCGGACCTTCGATATGTCCGATGGCGTGTCGTGCGAGGGATGCCATGGGCCGGCGGAGAAGTGGCTCGGGCCCCATACGACGCGCGACTGGACTCACCGTCAATCTCTCTTGGCGGGGATGTACGACACGAAGAACCTCCTTCTTCGCGCCCGGCGCTGCCTGTCCTGCCATCTGGGTGACGAGTCGAGGTCGGTGGACCACGAGCTGATCGCTGCCGGCCATCCCGACCTGGTCTTCGAGCTGGACACCTTCACGGCCGCCATGCCGATGCACTGGAAGGAGAGCGAGGACAAAGGGGCGTGGTTCGATGTGCGCGCCTGGGGCGTCGGCCAGGCGCTCGCCCTCGGGGCAGCGATGGACCGCCTCGCTCGCCGCGCGCGGAAGGGGGGGATGGGCAGCGGGAGCACGGACGGATTAGCTGCGGCAGGCAGCGGCGGTGGAGCCGGCGGTCCAGCGACAGCCGGTCCGGGCAACAGTATCTGGCCCGAGTTCTCCGAGTACGAATGCTACACCTGCCATCACGATCTGAAGAAGGACTCCTGGCGCCAGGCTCGAGGTTACGAGCAAAGGGCCGGCGCTCCCTCCTGGAACAGCTCCCGTCACGCCGTCTTCCGCCTGCTCTACCGGCAGATCGCCGCTTCCGAGGCGGCGGCTGTCGAATCGGACCTTCAGGGCTTATCCGCGCTGATGGCCGCAGGAGGCAGCGACAGGCAGAAGATCGCGGAGGCCGCCGGCAGGGTTTCCGCAGCGGTGGAGCATCTCGCCACGCGGCTCGCGGAGACCGCGAGCACGCCGAGCGCGGATTCGACCCGGTCTCTGCTGCATTCGATCGCGGCCGAGGCCGATGGGTTGGCTTTCGCCGGCTACCGGGTCGCCGAGCAGGCGACGATGGCCATCGATTCCCTGTACCGCCCGCTCGCGCGCAACGCAAAGACCGCCAGCGACGCCGCGATCCGGAAAGGGATCGACCGGCTTTACGACGACTTGAAGGACCCCGCCCGCTACGATCCCCGCTCTTTTGCCTCAGACCTCAAGGCGGTCCAGAAGTCGCTCCCGTAGCCCGTGCATGTCCAAGGTTCTCGCGGTCAGGCAGGCTCGCCTCGCAGGTCCAGCACGGCCGCCCCGCGGACGCGTCCCGTCCGGAGCGCGTCGAGCGCCTCGTTCGCGCGGGCGAGCGGGTAAGGCTCGACGCTCGTCCGGACCGGAACGAGCGGCGCCAGCTTCAGGAACTCCTCGCCGTCGCGTCTTGTGAGGTTGGCCACGGAGCGAATGACGCGCTCGCCCCACAGGATTCCGTACGGAAAGGTCGGGATGTCACTCATGTGGATCCCGGCGCAGACCACGGTCCCTCCCTTTTTCACCGCGCGCAGAGCGGTCGGAACGAGCGCTCCGACCGGAGCGAAGATGATCGCCCCTTGGAGAGGCTCGGGGGGATCCGCGTCCGAGCCCCCTGCCCATTCCGCCCCCAGTGCTCGTGCGAAACGCTGGCCCTCGGCATCCCCCGGCCGCGTAAAGGCGAAGACGCGGCGCCCCTGGTGACGGGCGACCTGAATCACGATGTGCGCCGCCGCGCCGAAGCCATAGAGACCCAGCGTCTCCGCGTCCCCGGCAGCGACCAGGGAGCGGTAGCCGATGAGACCGGCGCAGAGCAGGGGGGCGGCCTGGAGGTCCGTGTAGTCGGAGGGGATCTCGAAGCAGAACCGCTCGTCGGCAACCGTGTACTCCGCGTAACCCCCGTCGATCTGATACCCCGTGAACCGCGCGCGGTCGCAGAGGTTCTCCCTGCCGGCACGGCAGTAGCCGCACGAGCCGCAACTCCAGCCCAGCCAGGGGACCCCCAAGCGCTGCCCGGCCGCCCAGCGTTCGGCCTCCGGGCCGGCCTCGGTAACCGCGCCGATGATCTCGTGGCCGGGGATCAGGGGGAGCTTGGGCTCGGGAAGATCCCCGTCGATGACATGGAGGTCCGTCCGGCAGACGGCGCAGGCGAGCACTCGCAGGAGCACCTGGCGGGGGGCGGGCTTCGGAACCGCGACCTCGGATTCGCGCAGCGGGCGCCCGGGAGCCTCCAGAAGCATCGCGCGCATCAGTTCAGCCATTGGCTCCGACCCACTCGTCAATGACCGGTCGCAAGAACGACTCGAAACCGTGCCCTGCCGCTCATCATGCGCTCATAGGCCTCGGCAGCACGCTCCAGAGGGAAAACTTCGTTCATGGACCGCACACCGGTGAGCACGCTGAAGGAGAGGGTGTCCTGCGAATCGATCGAGGTACCGGAATACCAGCCCATCAACGACCGACGTCCTGTGATAAGAAAGCCCGGAGACACCTCGACGGGGCCTGCGGCACCGAGGATCATGAATGTCCCGTTCGCGGCGAGGCCACCCATGGCCGCACCCATCGCTTCGGCGTTCGTCACGGTCGCGAGGATCACTCTCGCGCCACCCAACTTGACGAGCTCCGCGGCGGGATCCTGGGTCCGACTGTCGATGTAATGCCCGGCGCCTAGCTTTCTGGCCAGCGGTTCCTTGTCCTTGCCCCGCGCGATCGCAACGGTCCTGTAGCCCATCTTGGCGGCGAACTGAACGCCGAGATGACCGAGTCCACCCACTCCAAGCACGGCGACGAGGTCTCCGGCCCGTGCGCCGCTGTTTCGGAGGGCGTTGAAAGTCGTGAGCCCCGCACACATCAGCGGTGCTGCCTCCGTGGCCGTCAGTTCCTCGGGAAGCCGCGCAAGCGCTCTGGCCGCAGCGATCATGTGGTCGGCGTAGCCGCCGTCGCGGGTGATGCCCGT
>QHYA01000218.1:0-790 GCA_003223995.1 Acidobacteriota bacterium
AAAACGCATGACCGAGTCGTTGGCAGGAGACGTCGATGTCAAGGAGGCGGCCTGCGCTACACTGCAACGCCTTGGAAATGATTTGGGGCTGATCGTGATGGGCTGCGATTCTAACCCCTTGGAAATGCCCAGCGGGGCGAAGAGCTCCAAGCCGCCGCTGCTTTAGCAGGTTGCTGAAGAATTAGCGCCGCAGAGGAGGACAACAATGTACCGCGGCTGCCGGGAAGAGGCGCCTCCTGCCGAACAGGTCGGGCTCGAGGTGGGTCATCCAGCCCGTGTCGCAGTGCAGCTTCTCGCCCGGCCCGCGGTCCGCGACAGGAAGGGTGGGGGGCTCCTCGCCCGAATCCAAGTTCGGTGATGGCGAAGCGGCGGGTTGGATAGCTGATCTCGAGAGAACCCCAACCTTCTGACCGGTGAGGTCCACCGTGGTTGCCCGGATCACAACTTCTTCCCTCACGGTTCTCACTCCCGAGCACCGCTGAATCAGCGATAAGATGATCAACTGGAGGCGCTGAAATGAGAACGAGACTGTGGATCGGCTTTCTGCTCCTCGTGACGTCGGTCGTGCTGTTCGGAATCAGTTCAGCCTATGTCTCGTCGGTTAAGGCAGAGACTGCATCTCGGATGGGTCCTGGAGAACAACATCTCGCTCAGGGGTTTCCACCTCCTCCTGTTGGTACGTGGATCATTGCTCTCGGAGGTGACAAACTTAATGAAGGTTTTCTCCTTAACACCAGTACCGGCGAGGTCTGGTATCTCAACCCTAGCACGCTGCGGCGTATTCGGGAGG
>QHYA01000218.1:928-8991 GCA_003223995.1 Acidobacteriota bacterium
CGGGCGGATCAGCCGGACCTCCTCCTTGCCGCGGACGATGCGGACCTTCTCTCCCTGGCGGAAGGGGCGGCCGACCTGGCCGTCGAGCGTCATGAACACGTCCTCCTGGGCCGTCATGAGGCTGATCTCGACCGTCGAGCTCATCGGGATCACGAGGGGACGGTTGGTCAGGGTGTGGGAGCAGATGGGCGTCAGCAGCATCGCCTCCACGGTCGGGAAGACGATGGGCCCGCCCGCCGACAGCGTGTAGGCGGTCGAGCCGGTCGGGGTCGCCACGATGAGCCCGTCCGCCTTGTAGGTGGTGACGTAGCAGCCGTCGATGCTGACGGCGAGGTCGATGATGCGGGCGAGGGCGCTCTTGTTGATCACCACGTCGTTGAGGGCTGATATCGCCGAGACGAGCCGGCCGCCCCGGTAGACCTTCGCGCAGAGCATCGTCCGCCGGTCCAGCTCATAACGACCTTCGAGGACCTGCTCGAGCGTCTGGAGCATCTCCTCGCGGGGGACCTCCGCCAGGAAACCGAGGCTGCCGAAGTTCACTCCAAGGATCGGGGTGTTCGTGTGGCAGGCCCAGCGGGCGACGGACAGCATCGTTCCGTCGCCCCCGATGACGACGAGCAGGTCGCACTTGTCCGGGAGCTTCTCTCGCGGAACGCCCCGAGCTGTCCCGGAGAGGCGGGCCGCCTCGGTGTCGCACAGGACCCGCAGGCCGCGCGTTTCCAGCCAGGACGCCAGGGAGCGGACCAGCGGCCGGACGGTCTTCGGCGACGGCTTCGAGACAATTCCGACCGTGCGAAGCTTGCGGGTCTTCATGAGGCCTCCGGGGCGCCGGCCTCGGCTTCACTCAGCGCCGCTCGAAGGGATTCCTCGAGGCCGGTCGAGAGGCCTGGGGGCTCCTGCCAGCGGGAGAGGTGAAGGAAAAGCTCCCGGTTGCCTTCTGCTCCCAGTAGGGGGGAAAGGCAGGCGGCCAGGCAACGAAAGCCGGTCCGGACAGCCGCCGAGATCACGCCCCGCACGGCCTGCTCCCGAACCGAGGGATCCTTCAAGATCCCCCCTGGCCCCACCTTTCCTCTGCCCGCCTCGAACTGCGGCTTGACGAGCACCACGGCGTCTCCCTCCGGCAGCACGCGGGCGACGGCCGGAAGGATCATCGTCAGCGAGATGAACGACACATCGCAGACGACCAGGTCCAGTGGAGAGGGAGTCGCGGGGAGATCTGCGACCTGGAGGTACCGGGCGTTGATCCCCTCGAGAGGGATCACGCGCGGATCCGAGCGCAGCGACCAGTGGAGCTGCCCCTTGCCCACATCCAGAGCGATGACGCAAAGGGCGCCTCGGCGGAGCAGGCATTCGGTGAAGCCGCCGATGGAAGCTCCGATGTCCAGTGCGCTGCGTCCCGCAACGGGCACCCCGAAGACATCGAGGGCCCCTTCGAGCTTCTCGCCCGCCCGCCCGACGCGCACTCGGCGGATCGAGCGTACGACGACCGCCGCGCCAGGCGGCACGGGCATCCCTGGCTTGTCCGCCCTGCGTCCCTCCACTTCCACCTCCCCGGCAAGGATGACAGCCTGGGCCTTCTCCCGGCTTTCCGCGAGCCCCCGCTCCACGAGCAGCCTGTCGAGCCTGACCTTGGGTGCCATTCTCCTTGGACGATCAGTGGGTCAATTCTTGCGCGCCATGACGAAAGTCGCGAGGTCGCCGAGCGGCGCGGCGCGCGGGCCCAGCGCCCTCGCTTCCGCCTGAGCCTCCCGGCAGAGTTCTTCGGCGCGCCTGCGCGACTCCGCCGGCCCGAGCACGGCGGGGAACGTGAGCTTCAGGTCGCGAGCGTCCTTGCCGGCGGATTTGCCGAGAACTGCCGTGGTCGATTCGACATCCAGGATGTCGTCCACGATCTGGAAGGCGAGCCCGATCGCCTCGCCGTACCGCCGCAGGCGCTCGATCTCTTCCCCGGCGCCGGCGATCACGGCGCCCGCAAGAACGCTTGCCGTGATGAGAGCGCCGGTTTTTCTCCGGTGAATGGAGATCAGCCGCTCACTCGCGGCGCTGCCGGCGATCGCTGCTGCGGCGAGATCGTCCGCCTGCCCTCCGATCATCCCGGCCGCTCCCGCGGCCCGGGCGACGAGGGAGAGGACCTGCGTCCTGCGGGGTGCCATCGCGTCTCCTGGCGGCTCGGTGGCCAGCATCTCCATCGCCCGTGTCAGCAGGGCGTCCCCGGCCAGGATGGCGAGGGCCTCGCCGAAGACGACGTGGGTCGTCGGCTTGCCCCGGCGGAGGCTGTCGTTGTCCATGGAGGGCAGGTCGTCGTGCACGAGGGAGTAGGTGTGGACCATCTCGATCGCGCAGGCGCATGGAAGGGCAAGATGCCCCTCGGCGCCGACAGCCTCGCTCGCGGCCAGGGTCAGGATCGGTCTCAAGCGCTTGCCGCCCGCGAAGACCGCATAGCGCATCGCCCTGTGGAGCGAGAGGGGAGGGGAGCCCTCGTCCGGAAGATACTCGTCGAGGGCGCGGTCGATCTCGCTCCTCCAATGATCCAGACGGGCATCCAGGTTCATCGCGCGACTCGGCAGGCTCTTGGCTCCTCCGCGGACGCTGCTCTGGAACGGCGGTGGGCTTTCCGCTTCTCCACCATGCTGGCTCTGGAACGGGGCCGGCGCACCCGCGGCCGCCAAGGGGGCGGGCCGGAGGGGGCCGGCGATCAGCTCTCGTTCTTGCGGGGAACGGGCACGTCCGCTTCGAGAGGCTCGGTGGTCAGCGTACCGTCGGCCGCCCTCACGAGCATCTCGATCCTCTTCTGCGCGTCGTCGAGCACGACCTGGCAGCGGCGGGACAGCTCAACCCCCTCCTGGAAGAGCTTCAGGGATTCATCCAGGGTCAGATCGCCTTCCTCCAGCCGATCGACGATCTCCTCGATACGCGCCAGCGCCTGCTCGAAGCTCGGTTCCCTTTCGTCCTTCATGCCTCCCCCTCGCTTCTCCGTCATGTCTCTTCCATGACCTTCGCGAGCACCTTGCAGTCGAGCCTCCCCCGGGCGAGCTTGA
Source organism: Acidobacteriota bacterium (assembly GCA_003223995.1). Taxonomy (GTDB): domain Bacteria; phylum Acidobacteriota; class Polarisedimenticolia; order QHYA01; family QHYA01; genus QHYA01. The sequence continues at coordinate 3,967 of QHYA01000218.1, forward strand.
CCCGGACCTCGTCGCCCGGCGTCACGGCGGAGGCATCGCGCAGGATATGCGCCCCGCCGGAGTCGAAGCAGATCGCGTAGCCCCTCTCGAGCACCGCGAGAGGCGAGAGGGAATGCAGCAGGCCCGCCAGCTGCTCGAATTCACTCCGGGATTCTTGCAAGCGGGCCTCGGCGGCGCGCAGCAGAAGGCTCCTGACCGAGGCGAGCCCTTCGGAGCGGCTGCGCACCCCGCGCAGAAGCGACCGCGGCGCGAGCCGCGCGGCCAGCCTCGCCAGCCGCTCCTCGCATCGGGACGCCCGGCGCCGGAGGGCTTGCCTCGCGCGCAATGCGAGCTCATCCAAGCGCTGGCGCTGCTCCCTCACGCGGATCTCTGTTGCCGTCAGCACGCGGGAGCGCGCCAGGACCTCGGCGCCCCGCCGGCGGACCTCGACGAGCAGCTTCGCCCGTGTGATGAGGGCGGCCTTCAACCTCAGGATCCGGCCGGTCAGCTCCGCACGGCTGGCGATCACCTTCTCGGCCGCGGCCGAGGGGGTCGCTGCTCTGAGGTCCGCCGCCAGATCAGACAGAGTGATGTCCACCTCATGGCCGACGGCACTGATGACGGGGATCCGGGAGGAGGCGATCGCGCGGACGACGCGTTCGTCGTTGAAGGCCCAGAGATCCTCGGAGGAGCCGCCCCCCCGGCCGACGATCAGAGTATCGAGGCGGCCGTACTCGTTCATCTCCTCGATCGCGGCGGCGATGTCGGCTGCCGCGCCTTCTCCCTGGACGCGCGTATCCCGCAGGACCACGGTGACGGCTGCGAAGCGGTCTCGCAGGACACGCAGAATGTCGCGGAAGGCCGCTCCATCGCCGGAGGTCACGACGCCGATCCGCCGCGGCAGGAGCGGGATCGGCCGCCGCCGTGAAGGGTCGAAGAGCCCCTCGGCGCGCAGCCGCTCCTCGAGCTGCCGCAGGGCAAGCTGGAGCGCCCCTTCGCGGCGCGGGACCATTTCCTCCACGACGAGCTGGTAACGACCGCGAGGGGAGTAGAGGGTCAGCCTGCCTCGGGCGAGGATCTCCAGCCCATCGCGAGGGTCGAATTTGACGGAGCGGTTCTCCCGGGCGAACATCACCGCCAGCAGCTCTCCGCCGGAATCCTTCATGGTGAAATACCAGTGTCCGGAGGTGCGGGAGGAGAAGTTCGAGGTCTCCCCGACGACCCACACGCATGCGAACCGGTCCTCGAGCATCCCTCGAACATGGGTGTTGAGAGCCGAGACGGAATAGGGATTCTCCCGGGTGCCCGGCCGTCCGGCAGCGGCCGGCAGCACGGGCGACGCCGGGGCGCTCGAACCCTCGTCGAAGAGGCCTCTATCTCCCCCCGGGGGTTTCATGCCGAATCCCGCAGGGCGATCCGGCGGATCGAGCGCGCCCGGCCGTTCGATCCGTCCACTTCCACGAGCGTTGCCCGGATCCAAACGTTCTGGTCCGCGACGGTCAGTCGGATGTGCCTCTGCGACAGGAACCGCTCGATCACAATCCGCCTGTCGCAGCCGATCACCGAGTCATAAGAGCCCGTCATGCCGACGTCGGTCTGGAAGGCAGTCCCGCCGGGAAGCACCCGCTCGTCCGCGGTGGGGATGTGGGTGTGCGTTCCGTACACGACTGACACGCGCCCGTCCAGGTACCATCCCATCGCCCCCTTTTCGGACGTGACCTCGGCGTGCATGTCCACCAGGATCACGTCGGCACGCCCCTGGATCTCGCGCAGGATCTGGTCGGCCTTCCGGAAAGGGCAGTCCAGGTTGGCCATGTAAACCCGTCCCATCAGGTTGATGACCGCGAGACGCACCCCCTCGTCCGTGGCGGTCAGATACACACCCGTTCCCGGTGCCGGTTCCGGGTAGTTTGCCGGACGGAGAAGACTCTTCTTCTCGTTGATATAGGGGATGACCTCTTTCTTGTCCCAGACATGATTGCCCGATGTCAGGCAGTCCACACCCGCGACGAACAGCTCCTCGGCCGTTTCGCGAGTGACCCCCGCGCCCCCGGCGATGTTCTCGGCGTTGGCGGTCACAAACGACACGTCGTGCTGCTCCCTCAGCTCCCGGAGGCGCCTCTGGAGAGCCTTCCGGCCCGGCTTGCCGATCACGTCGCCGATGAGGAGAACGTTCATACGGCGTAATCGACGGCGCGGGTTTCCCGGATCACGCTGACCTTGATCTCGGCGTTGTACGAAACCTCCCTCTCGATCCTCCGCGCCAGCTCGCGGGACAGCAGCACGGCGTCCTCATCCGACAGATCGCTGCTCTCGACGAGGATTCGCAGCTCCTTCCCTCCCTTGACAGCGTAGGAGTGGCGGACGCCCGGGAACGAGCTGGCGATCTCCTCCAGCCGGCGCATCCGCTCGATGAAGCTCGCCAGGTTGTCCTTCCGGGCGCCGGGGCGCGCCTCGGAGATCCTCCTGGCCACCTGTACCAGGACCGCTTCGGCCGTGCGGGCCTCCACCCCTGGCGCCAGCGCCGAGATGGCATGGACGACCTCCGGGGCCTCGCCGAATTTCCCGGCGATCTCGGCCGAGGCCGCCGCCCCGGGACCCGCCCGGGGCTCGTCCTCGGCCCAGGAGATGGCATGCAGCAATCCCGCCCGCTGGGCAATCTGCTCGCGGGCCCCCAGCTCGGCGGCCATGTATCCGGCGAGAAGAGCGGTCTCGGTGCTGTGGAGGAGCAGGTTGTAGCCCCGAAGGGTACGGAAGCGAAGCTTGCCCAGCAGCTTCTGGAGCTTGACGTGAATGTCCGTGATGCCCAGCTCGAACGCCGCGGTCTCGCCCGCCTCCTGCACCATCCCTTCGATTTCCTCCCGGGTCCTCTCCACCACCGTCTCGATCCGAGCGGGGTGAATGCGGCCGTCCTCTATGAGCCGCTCCAGAGCGACCCTCGCGATCTCGCGGCGCATCGGATCGTACGCCGACAGCAGGATCACGCCGGGCGTGTTGTCGATGATGACGTCCACGCCCGTGGCCAGCTCCAGCGTCCGGATGTTCCTCCCCTCCCGGCCGATGACGCGCCCCTTCATCTCGTCCCCCGGCAGGCGCACCATGGTCACGACCGGGTCCAACACTTCCCGGCCCGAGATCCGCGACAGTGCCGAGAGGACGATCCGCCGGGCCGTCTCGTTCGCTTCATGGCGCGCCTCGGCCTGGAGCTTGGAAACGAGGCGCGCCACCTCCTGACGGCACTCCTTCTCGATGCGCTCCATGAGAGTGGAGCGGGCCTGCTCGGAAGTCAGCCCAGCGATCTCCTCCAGCTTCCGGATCTGCTCTTTGAGCACCTGTTCCGCGGCCGCAGCCGCCTGGCGCGCCCTTGCCTCCGCCGCCTCGGCCTCGGCTCCGACCTTCCTGGCCTCCTCGAGCGCCTGCTCAACCTCTGATTCGCGGCGCGCAACGGCGGCCTCCCTCAACTCCGCGCGTCCTTCGCTCTCCGAGGCCTCTGCGAGTCGGCGCAGGGTTTCCTGTTCCGACTGGGCGATCGTCCTGGCCGCCGCTTCCCGCGCCTCCAGAAGGGCTTCCTGCGCCTCCGTCTCCGCTCGCCGGCGTGCGTCGGCGAGAACCGCTTCGGCCTCCTCGCGCACCTCGGCCACCTGCCGTCGCAGGGAAGCTCGAGCGGCGAGGAAGACGGCGAGACTGGCGATCAGACCCGCCAGGCCGAGACCGGCAGCGAGGGCGAGGGTACCCATAGGGTTCAACCCATCGACGGGCAGAGTGGAGAAGGGGAGCGGAGAAGCTGCGCTACGGTGTTCGCGATCGGCCGGATAGACCAAGGGCGCCCCCGCGGGGGCCGTGTGGAAGGCTCAATTTGAACCTGGACTACCAGGTGGGTGCCCTCTTCCTCGCTTCAGGCATCCCCTCTCGGGGCCGCTCACCGCAAGGAACTCGGGCTCCCATTATTGAGATGTTGGTTCAAAAATGTTTTTCCATCACGAGCCTTGCAGGGGGTCCATGGTCAGGGCCTACCCTACTGCTCTCGGGCAGGCTCGTCAAGATCCGGCTTCATACCGTGTTGCCGCACCTTCCTCGACCTCCAGGCAGTCAGCCAGCAAGGCGGTCAGGCGAGACGACACGCCATCGATCTGCCGTTCCTTCTCCTCGGCAACCTGCCTGTATTTCTCGATTTCGTCCGCAAAGTTGATCGCCGCCAGAACGGCCACCTTCATGCCGTCCGACTGCGTGGGGTTCGGAGCGATCTCTCGCATCCTGCCGTCCACAAGACGCGCCAGACGCCGTAGCTCCTCGGGCCGCCGTTCGCCTCGGAGCTGATAGGTCCTGCCGAAGATGACGACCTCCGTCGGGTGGGCGCTCGATCTCACTGGCGACCCTCCTCTCGTTGGATCCTGCGCGGATCGCAAACACTGACCGTCAAAAGGCGAAAGGATTCTAGCGACGGCCCCTGGGAGTGTCAACGCGGATCCGGATTGTGCCGCCCAAAACGCGCGAGCTGGCGCAGCGCGGTTTTGGAGGCGGCGCCCCGTCAACGCCCCCGGAACGGCAGTTCCGGGAGCGCTCCGAGCGCGAAGCGCGAGGAGAATCCGAGGGGGGCGAGGTGGTCGCGGGGCCGCCCGAAACGGCCGAGCTGGCGCAGGCCGGTTTCGGCTGCCGCGCTCCAAATCCGAGGGGAGCAAGGTGGTCGCGGGGCCGCCACACCGGGTTGGGCTACCGGCGGATTTCGGCCCCGACGCGCTCGATGAGCGCGTTCATGACCCGGCCGGTCAGATCGTCGATCTCCTCGGCCGTCCAGGTTCTGTCTTCCGGCTCGATCCCGATGTTGAAAGTGAAGCTCACCTTCCCTGCAGGCAGGGGAGGCCCGGCGTAGCGATCCGTCAGGACGAAGTGCGCCGGCGCGCCGGCCAAAGCCTCCCGGAGGACACGCTCCAACTCGGCGTAAAGGGTCTCGCTGGAGACGATCGCGGAGATATCGCGGCTGACCGCGGGAAAGCGAGGGAGAGGACGGAAGCTCGGCAGGGCGGCTCGGTGGGCCTCGAGAGGGCC
>QHYA01000219.1 GCA_003223995.1 Acidobacteriota bacterium
TCAACCGCGCGAGCCGGATGAACACGATCCACCCGGCGAGGGCTGTCAGGGCGAAAATCAGCCCATAGGAGGCGAGAAACAGGTGCTGCTCACCGAACAGGGGCAGCCGCCATGTGCCGAAATCGACCAGGATGGGCCGCATGCGCTCAGCCGCTGGAGCGGGCGGTGCCGGGGGCGGGGGAGCGGGAGGATCGGGTGGAGCGCAGGGTCTCGATGGCGATGGCGGCTGCTCCGATGCAGATCGCCGAGTCGGCGAGGTTGAAGGCCGGCCACCAGGAGGTGCCGAAGGTCCCCTCGAGCCATCTCCGGACCGGCTCGTAGCCGATGCCGAAGCGCAGGAAATCCACGACCGACCCCCGGAGGAACCGGTCGAGAATGTTGCCCGCCGCCCCTCCGAGCACGAGCGCGAAGCCCGCGAGGGAGAAGTGCTCCTGCTCGCCGATCCGCGACATCAGATAGACGATCACTCCTACCGCGGCGAGCGGGACCGCCGTGAGGAAGATCCGGCGCCACGGATCGGGGGCGTTCAAGAGCATGCTGAACATCATTCCGGGGTTGCGCCAGGAGACGATCTCGAAGTACCCGGAGAGGACGACCAGCGGCTCGCGGCCCCACTGCGGCCGGCCGTCGACACAGCTTTTCGTCGCCTGGTCGGCAATCACGAGGATCGCAGAGATCAGCCCGTACCGCCAGCGGCCGAGCCGGCTCAAGCGGAGAGGTTCCTGACGCAACGCGCGCAGGCGGTGGGGTAGAGCGGCGAGGAACCGACATCGAGGGTGTAGTTCCAGCAGCGCTCACACTTCTTCCCCTCGGCCCGCTCCACTCCCACGCGCAGCCCGGGCACCTTGTCGCTGGCGAGCGCCCCTTCGTCCAGCTCCCGCCGCTCGATCTGCGAGACGATGAAGAGGAACCGCGCCTCCGGGCCGAGCCGGTCGAGAGGGGCGGCGAAGTCGGCGGGGAGATCGAGGACGAGCTTCGCCTCGAGGGACGTGCCGATCATCCTGGCCTGCCGCGCCGTCTCGAGGGCGCGGGAAGCCTCCTCGCGCACCGCCAGGAGCTTCTCCCACCGGTCCAGGAGGTCCTCTTCGGCCGGGACGGCCCCGGTCTCCGGCAGATCCGCGAGGTGGACCGAGCGGGCAAGCCCCTCGCCGCCCGGCAGCGTGCGCATCGCCTGCCAGGCCTCTTCCGCGGTGAAGCAGAGCACCGGCGCCATCAACCGGCAGAGGGTCTCGCAGAGGGCCCACAGGACCGTCTGCGCGCTACGACGCTGCCTGGAGGAAGCGGCCGAAGTGTAGAGCCGGTCCTTCAGCACGTCGAGGTAGAAGGAGGAGAGCGTGACGGCCGTGAACTGATTCAGCCCATGATAGACCTGGTGAAACTGGAACTCCTCGTAGGCGGAGCGCAGCCGCCCCACGAGGATCTCGAGCTGCTGGAGCGCCCACCGGTCGATCTCCGACATCTCGGCGTAGGGGACGCGGTCGCGGCGTGCATCGAAGTCGTAGAGGTTTCCCAGCAGGTAGCGCAGGGTGTTGCGGATCTTCCTGTAGGTCTCCTTGTTCCGCTCGAGGATCTCCTTGTTCAGGCTCATGTCCTCGAGGAAATCGACCTGGCTCACCCACAGCCTCAGGATCTCCGCTCCCACTCTGCCCGCGACCTCCACCGGAGAGATCGCATTGCCGAGCGACTTGGACATCTTCTCGGGCCGGCCGGTCAACGGATTCAGGTGAAGAGTGAACCCGTGGGTCAGGACCGTGCGGTACGGGGCCTTTTCGCGGTCGGCGATGGACACGAGAAGCGAGGAGTGGAACCAGCCCCGGTACTGGTCGTGCCCTTCGAGGTAGAGGTCCGCTGGCCACGGCAGATCCGGCCGGCCGAGCACGGCCAGATGCGAGACTCCCGATTCGAACCAGACATCGACGATCTGATCCTGCGCGGTGAGCTGGTCGGAGCGGCCACAGGAGGGGCAGGACAGCCCCGGGGGGACGAGCCGGGCGATGCGCTCCGCATTGTCCCGGTACGGGAGAAACTCGTCTCCGGTTCTGGTCTTTCCGGTCTCTGCTTCCGCCGGTCGCCCCCACCAGGCGTCGGAACCCTCGCGGCGGAACAGATCCTCCACGCGGGAGAAGAGCGCCTCGTCGCGGAGGAACGCGTCCGGGTCGGTGGGGAAGCATCTCGCGCAGACAATGGCGGGGATCGGCACGCCCCACGTCCTCTGCCGCGAGATGCACCAGTCCGGCCGGGTCTCGAGCATGTTGGCGATACGCGCCTGGCCGAACGCGGGAATCCAGCGGGTCGTCTCGACCGCCCTGAGGGCTCGCGCGCGCAGATCGTTCGTCTCCATGGAGATGAACCACTGAGGGGTCGAGCGAAACAGCACCGCATTGTGGCAGCGCCAGCAGTGGGGGTAGGAATGGGTGTAGTCCTCGGCGAGCAGGAGCAATCCCCGTCTCCGCAGGTCCTCGACGATCTCCGCGTTCGCCTCGTGCACGTGCTTCCCCTTGAGGAATCCCTCGGAGACCTGCTCCGGAAGGAAGCGTCCGTCGTCGCCTACGGGGTTGAAAGGACGGATGCCGTGGCGCGCCCCGATGTAGTAGTCGTCGGCTCCGTGCCCCGGTGCCGTATGGACGAGCCCCGTTCCGGCCTCGAGCGTCACGTGCTCGCCGAGAAGCAGCAGCGACTTCCCCCCCCAGCCCGGGGAGACGTAGGGCGGGCGGGCCCAGATCTTCTCGCCGCCGCCGCTCCTCTCGACGATCTCGAACCCGTTGAAAAATGCGATGACCTTGGGGTCCTTCCAGCCGAGCTTGGCCCCCACCGGCCCGAGAAGCCCGCGCGCGACGAGGAAGACCTCCCCGCCGCTTTCGACCGCGGCGTAGTCGTGGCGGGGATGAAGGGCGACCGCGCGGTTCGCCGGCAGGGTCCATGGGGTCGTGGTCCAGATGACGGCCGACACCGGCCGGTTCGCGAGCAAGGCCGAGAGGGCGGCGCCTCCTTCCAGGGGGAACTTCACGAAGACGGAGCAATCCGACCGATCCCGGTACTCCACCTCGGCCTCGGCGAGGGCCGTGCGGCACGAGAAGCACCAGTGGACCGGCAACTGGCCGTGGTAGATCCCCCGCTGGGTGAAGAACCTGCCGAGGACGCGGACGATCTCCGCCTCGTACGACCTGTCGATCGTCCTGTAGATGGCCTTGCGGTTCGGCTGCGATTCGGCCTCCTCCCGCCGGTCCGTGCGGAGGTCCCAGAACACCCCGAGCCGCCGGAACTCCTGCCGCTGGACCTCGATGAATCGCTCGGCGTGCTGCCGGCAGAGGCGGCGTTTCTCCAGGGGCGTCAGCGAGAGCCGCGCCTCGCCGAGGTCCTTGTCGACGCGGTGCTCGATGGGGAGTCCGTGGCAGTCCCAGCCCGGGACGTATGGGGCGTCGAAGCCCATCATCGTGCGGGACTTCACGACGAAGTCCTTCAGGATCTTGTTCAGGGCCTGGCCGAGGTGGATGCTGGCGTTCGCGTAGGGGGGCCCGTCGTGAAGGACGTAGAAGGGGCTCCCCCGGCGGGCTTCGCGGATCAGCCGGTACAGCTCGATCTCATCCCACCAATCCAGCCGCGACGGCTCGCTGCGGGACAGCTCCGCTTTCATCGAAAAATCGGTCCGGGGAAGGTTGACCGTCTTCTTGAGTTCGACCGTATCGCTCATCGCGCGGCTCTCGGAGAAATGCTGGAAAAGAGGCGCTAATCTATCCTTCGCTCGGAGGGGGTGTCAAGAAATGCGCACCCGCCCGGCGGTTTCGGCAGCAACGCCGGCAGGTAATCGGACCGGGTGGCTCGCGTTGATCGCGCGCCTTGACCCTCCACGAACCCGGCCGCTACCATGGCAGCGAATCGGCAGCAAGTCCGAGATTCGATCATGCGCGTTTACCTGGATCACAACGCCGGCGTGCCCATGCGGCGGGAGGTGTTCGAGGCGATGCGGGCGCTTCTTCTGGGCGAACCGGCCGCCAATGCATCCTCTCCGCACGGCCCGGGACAGCGGGCGCGCTACCGCATCGAGCAGGCCCGCGAGGAAATCGCCGCCCTGATCGGCTGCGAGCCGGCCGAGATCGTCTTCACATCCGGAGGAACGGAGGCGGACAACCTCGCCGTGCTCGGCTTCATGGAGGGGCGCGCGGGAGGCGAACCGGCGCCGCATGTCGTCTCCACGACGGTCGAGCATCCGGCCGTCGAGGAGTGCCTGAAGAGCCTCGAGGAGCGCGGGGTGCGGGTCAGCCGGGTGCGGGTGGGCGCGTCCGGCGCCGTCGATGCCGGCGAGGTCGAAGCGAGCTTCCTGCCGGAGACGGTCCTCGCCAGCGTGATGCTGGCGAACAACGAGACCGGGGCGATCCAGCCGGTCGCGGAAATCGCACGGCGCGCGCGTGCGCGCGGGATCGCCGTGCACAGCGATGCCGTGCAGGCGGCGGGTCGTATTCCGTTCGACGTTCGCTCCCTCGGCGTGGACGTGCTCTCGATCTCCGCTCACAAGATGGGAGGACCGCAGGGGATCGGCGCCCTCTACCTCCGGCGTGGAATCGAGCTCGCCCCACGGCTCCTCGGCGGGCCGCAGGAGCGACGCCGGCGCGCGGGGACCGAGCCGGCGGCGTTGATCGCCGGCTTCGGAGAAGCCGCGAGGCTCGCGCGCGAGGAGATGGGCCGGTGGGAAGGAGTGACCCGCCCACTGCGGGACCGTTTCGAGGGGGAGATGACCGCGCGGTTTCCAGAGGCGCGGTTCCACGCGGCCCCCTTGCGCCTGCCGAACACATCGAGCATCGCCTTCCCCGGCCACAGCGCGGAGGCGATCGTCATGGCCCTCGACCTGGAGGGGATCGCGGTCTCGACAGGGTCGGCCTGCTCCTCCGGCGCCGCGCTCCCCTCGCGAGTGCTGTCCGCCATGGGTCTGCCGGAGTGGGAGGTTCGATCGACGATCCGCGTGTCGTTCGGGCCTAGCAACGCCGAGCATGACGTGGAAAGACTTTTGGCGGCTCTGGGGGAGATTGTCGCGCGGCAGTCGCATCTCACGACGGCGGCGGGGAGCTGAGGGGGGCAAGGTCATGAGCTTCATCCGGACCGAGGGCGAGAGATGGCTCCTCGGCGTTACACGCTGAGTTACACGCTGAAATGAATTCGATCCAGGCGAGGGACCGCGGATCCGTTGCGGAGGGTACCGTCATGGTCGCCATGTCGGGGGGGGTGGACTCGGCCGTGGCGGCCGCCCTCCTGGCCCGCTCGGGCCGGCGCGTCGTGGGGGTCTCGCTGCGACTGCACGACGCCTCGCAGCAGGGTGGGGCCGGCCGGTGCTGCTCCCCCGAAGATTTCCGCGATGCGCGGCTCGTCGCGGGTCTGCTCGGTTTCCCTTATTTCGTTCTCGACTACGAGCGGGAGTTCCGGCAGGCGGTCCTGTCGCGCTTCGTCGAGGAGTACCGGCAGGGGCGGACTCCCTCTCCCTGTGTGTCCTGCAACACCGCGGTCAAGTTCGGGGCGTTGCTGGCTCGGGCCAGAGAAGTGGGCGCTTCGAAGGTGGCCACGGGGCACTACGCCCGCATCCGCCGCCACCCGGACGGCCGCTATAGCCTGCACGCCGCGGCCGACTCCTCCAAGGACCAGTCGTACTTCCTGTTCGGACTGGACCAGAAGCAGCTCTCCCGCTCCGAGTTCCCCGTCGGGGAGCTGACCAAGGCCGAAGTGCGGAAGATCGCACGGAAGCTTGGTCTCGCCGTCGCCGACAAACCAGAAAGCCAGGACATCTGCTTCGTCCCCGATGGGGATTACCGCGCCGTCATTCATAGAGAGGCGGGAGACCTCGGCCGCGCGGGGACGATCGCCAAGCGCAGCGGCGAGGTTCTCGGCCGGCACGGCGGGGTCGCAGGCTACACGGTCGGCCAGAGGCGGGGCCTGGGTGTCTCCTCCGGAAATCCTCTCTATGTCCTGGAGGTGCATCCGGCCAGCGGGACGATTGTCGTGGGCAGCAGGGAGGAGCTGATGGCGGAGAGGCTTTTTGCTTCCGGCTGGCACTGGCTTCCGGGAGGCGATCCCGACGGACCTGTCGATGGAGTCCTGAAGATCCGCCACCGGCACCCGGGTGCGCCGGCGAAGGTCGAGCCGCTGGGGGGCGGCAGAGTCCGGGCTGTCTTCGAGACCCCACAGCGAGCGGTCGCCCCTGGCCAGGCGGCGGTCCTCTATCGGGGATCGGAAGTGGTGGGGGGAGGGTGGATCGAGGCTCCGACTTCCGTTATGATGCGGCCAGCTCGAAGCCCCGAGCGGGCGTAGCTCAGCTGGTAGAGTACGAGCTTCCCAAGCTTGTGGTCGCGGGTTCGATCCCCGTCGCCCGCTCCAACTCTCTCTTGTCGGCAGGATGCCTGGACACGCCGGGCGTGCTGATCTCCCTCACGGAAGGAGTCCGGTCTTTTTACCTACGCTAGGAAACGGCCTTGCGGACGCGGCCGGAGCGAATGCAGCGCGTGCAGATGCGGACACGCCGGTGTGTGCCGTTCTCCTCGATGATGCGAACCCTCTGGAGGTTCGGCAGCCAGATCTTGCGTCTGACGTTGTGAGCGTGGCTGATCGAATGGCCGATCTGAGGCCCCTTTTGACAGATCTCGCAGACTCTCGCCATGACCTCTCCGTTGTATGGAGGAGTCAGATTAGAGACACTCCGAAGGGCTGTCAAGATGACCGTCCGCATCTACCGTATCCTTCGCATCTGCGCCACAGCCTAACCCGGGCTTCGGAGCGGCCCGAGCACGCCGCCCGACAGGCCCGCTTGCGGCCTCCTCGCCGCGGGCTTGCTTTCCGTCGTGCCGAAACTATATTGGGGTTTCGACTTTGCAATATGAGTCGGACCGATCGATCCGACCCAATTTCAAGACCGTGGATTGCCGGAGCAAGAACCGAGCGGCGGCTGGAGAGGCGAGACAAGCGGAACGGGACAGAGCAGATCAAGAGCAACCATAGCGCAGGAGATGAGCGGAAGGGGAGCTTTGTGGCGATGCATCGTTCAGTGGACAAGGAGAGGGAAGGAAGGGGAGAAAAACCTCAGAACCCATTGTCAACATTGGGAATTAGCGTGATTCCTGAACGGCATTTTCTCCTTGACACTGCGTGCGGAAACCGTGCTATGGTGCGATTCGTGCTGGCGGGGGGGTTCACGTCCTGAAAGCAAGGCTTTCGAGATCCCGCGACAGAGGGTGGAAAACATGCTCTTCGGGTTGAGCAAGAACCTGGTTGGTCTGGATATCGGCGACTCTTCCATCAAGGCTGTCGAGTTGAAGGATCTCGGCCGGGGCCGAGGTTACCAGCTTCTGAACCTGGCCTGGGAGTCGCTCTCGTCGGAGGCGATCGTGGACGGAGCGATCATGGACTCCGGTCTGGTGATCGAGACCATCCAGAGGCTCTTCCGCAACCACCGGATCAAGAACACGCAGGTGGCCACGGCGCTGTCCGGACACGCCGTGATCATCAAGAGGATCTCCCTGCCTGTTATGACCGCCGAGGAGCTGACCGAATCGATCCAGTGGGAGGCCGAGCAGTACATCCCGTTCGCCATCGAGGACGTGAACATCGATTACCAGGTCCTCGACGGGTCGAGCCTCTCGGGCGAGGGGAACATGGACGTGCTGCTCGTTGCCGTCAAGAAAGAGAAGATCTCCGACTACGTCTCGGTGATCACCCAGGCCGGATTGACCCCTTCGGTCGTGGACATCGACGCCTTCGCGCTCCAGAACGCCTTCGAGGTCAACTATGAGGTCGAGCCACACCAGGTGGTGGCCCTGATCGACATTGGCGCGGCCGTCACTACAGTGACGATGATGCATGGCGGCACCTCGGTCTTCTGGAGGGATATCAACCTGGGCGGCAACCAGTACACCGACGCGATCCAGAAGGAATTCAATGTCTCGGCCGAACAGTCGGAAAGGCTCAAGCGCGGCGAGGAGGTCGCCGGGACGCCTCTGGACAACGTGATCCCGATTCTTTCTTCGGTCACGGAGGATCTCGGGGGAGAGGTCCAGAAGACGATCGACTTCTTCAAGGCGACCACCGCTACCGACGAGCCTCTCGACAGGATCTATCTTACCGGCGGCACCTGCCAGCTCGTGAACCTCAAGGAGTCCCTTGCCGAGCGGTTCAAGACCCAGGTGGAGACCCTGAATCCCTTCCGGAAGATGTCCGCCGCGAAGCGCTCGCTCCCGCCGGACCTGCTGCACAAGAT
>QHYA01000220.1 GCA_003223995.1 Acidobacteriota bacterium
CAGGCGATCACTTTGACGGCGCTGGGGCCGACCCGCTGCGTCGAGAGGGAATCGAAGATCGAGGAGTGAGGGTTGCCGATCACGTCGCTCGAGACCAGCGGCGCCGTGGAGTACTCGACGATGCCGTGCAACGAGCCTTCAGAGGCCTTGCGCACCGCCTCGTTGACCTCCTCGATGCCGGCCGGCCGCCTCAGCAGGGCCGTCAGGTCCACGACCGAGCCGTCCGGCACGGGGACCCGCATCGCCAGCCCGTCGAGCCTCCCTTTCAGCTTCGGGAGGACCTCCCCGACCGCCCGCGCCGCTCCGGTCGTCGTTGGGATGATGTTCTCGGCCGCTGCACGGGAACGGCGCAGGTCCTTGTGCGGGACGTCCGCCAGCCGCTGGTCGTTGGTATAAGCGTGGACGGTGTTCATCAGCCCCCATTCGATGCCGAAGGATTCGTCCAATACCTTGGCGATAGGCGCCAGGCAGTTGGTCGTGCAGGAGGCATTGGAGACGATCCGGTGCTCCGGCCGCAGGAGATCCTCGTTCACCCCCAGTACGACGGTCGCGTCGATCCTGTCCTTCGCGGGGACGGTGAGGATCACCTTCCGCGCCCCGGCCTCGAGGTGCTCCGCCAGCTCATCGCGCCTGCGGAACCGGCCGGTCGCCTCCACCACGATCTCGACTCCCAGATCCTTCCAGGGGATTCTCGCGGGCTCCCTCTCCGACACGAGACGGATCGCCGCCCCGCCCACGATCAGGTCGTTGCCTCGGGTCGAGACGGCGTGCTTGAACCTCCTCATGACCGTGTCGTACTGGAGAAGGTAGGCGAGGGTCTTGGGATCGCCGATGTCGTTTACAGCCGCAACCCGCATGCCCGGACGGGAGGCCAGTATCCGGAAGACGCTGCGGCCGATCCGGCCGAAGCCGTTGATGCCGACCGTGATCACAATGCGCGCTCCACGCGCGACTGCCGGACGGGGGCACCGGCAAGGCGGTGGACGAGGTCCAGGGCGCGGTTGGCGTAGCCCCAGCCGTTGTCGAACCAGACGAGCACCCGCAGCAGGCCCTCCCCGAGGACCTGCGTCGCGAGGGAATCGAAGACCCCTGAGTGAGGATTGAGGATCACGTCGCTGCTGACGATCGGGTCCTCCTCGTACTCGATGATGCCGGAGAGAGGGCCGGCCGCCGCGTCCCGGACGACGTCGTTGGCGGCGCCGGCGGTGCAGGGCCGCTCGAGCTGGACCACGAGGTCCACGACCGAGCCGTCCGGCACGGGCACGTTCATCGCGATCCCACCCAGCTTGCCTGCAAGACCAGGAATCAGTTTCATGAGCATCTCGTGCGCGCGTGTCTCGGTCGGGATGATGTTCTCGGCGGCCGCCCGCGAGCGACGAAGGTCGTCGGCAGGGACATCGGCGAGCCGCTGGTCGTTCGTGTAGGCGTGAACGGTCGTCAGGAACCCCTGGCGGATGCCGAACGTCTCGTGCAGAAGCCGCACCAGCGGCCCCGCCGCATTGGACGTACAGGAGCCGTTCGAGATGATCCGGTGGCGAGGAGAAAGGTCCCGCTCGTTGACCCCGAAGATGACGGTGATGTCGGGCTCCTCTGTGGGCGGGGCGCAGACGATGACGTGGCGCGCCCCGGCCGCCAGGTGCCTTTCCAGCTCCGAGAGGGAGCGGTGCCTCGCCGTTGCCTCGATGACGAACTCGACCCCCAGCCCCTTCCAGTCCGCATCCCCCGGCTCTCGCCCGGAGAGCATCCTCACCTCGCGCCCTCCGGCGATCATCGTGTCCCCCTTCAGGGCGACCGGCCCGGGAAAGCGGCCCAGCACCGTGTCGAAACGCAGCAGGTACTGCAGCGCCGCGTGGTCGGCCACGTCGTTGATCGCCGCCACCTGGATGTCGTCGCGCTGGCTGAGGATGCGGAAGATGTTCCTTCCGATCCTTCCGAAACCCATCAGCCCGATGCGGATGGTCATCGGCTGCCTCCGTTCAATTCAAGCGAGCTTCGAAGCCTCGCGACAGCAGGGCCCGGACGGGATCGCGTGCCCATGAGGGCATTCGTGGGGGTGGCCGAGGAAGGCACAGATCGAGTCGGTCACGTCGGGAGAGAGGATGTGCTCGAAGTAGCACGCCTCCTCTTCGACCTTCGCCTCGTCCATCTGGAAGGTCTCAGAGAAGAGCTTCTCAGCGAGCCGGTGCCTGCGGATGAGCAGCTCCGCCCGCCGCCCTCCTTCGGGGGTGAACCCCGGCCTTCCATTGTCGAACGCCACGAGGTTCTTCCTCACCATCTGCTCCAGCAGACTCGTTCGGGAGAGCATCGCTCCCCGCGCGCAGACCTCGGGAGGGATCTGGTGCCCCTCCCGGACCAGGAACAGGTATTCGAGCACCTCGTCGACGTCCTCGTCCTCCTGAGAGGGGGTCAGATGGAAGCCGGCCAACCTGCCGTGCTCGAGCTGGATCTGCCGGTGGGCCTGGGCGCCGATGGTCAGGTCGTGAGTCACCATCACGACCGTCTGGCCCGCATCGTTCATCCTCTGGAAGAGGTCCATGACGATCCGCTCGTTTTCCTCGTCCAGGTTGCCGGTCGGCTCGTCGGCGAGCAACAGGCTCGGCTCGTTGATCAGGGCCCGCGCGATGCAGACCCGCTGCTTCTCTCCCCCCGACAGCTCCGATGGAAGATGCCGCAGGCGGTCCCCCAGCCCGACCCGCCGCAGCGCTTCCTCGGCCTCCGCCTCGTCGGCGAGGCTGTGGATGTACTGGGCCAGCATGACGTTCTCGACGGCCGTGAGATACGGGATGAGGTGGAACTGCTGGAAGACGAGGCCGACCTTGTCGCGGCGGTAGCGGATCAGCTCCGGACGGGAGCATCGCGTGAGGTCCTGACCATCCACGATGACGCTCCCCTCGTCCGGAAGATCGAGCCCTCCGAGCAGGTTGAGAAGGGTCGTCTTCCCGGAGCCGGAAGGGCCCATGATCGCCACCCACTCCGCCCTCTCGATCTCCAGGCTGACGCCCTGAAGGGCGAAGACACCGGCGTCGTACCGGCGGGTCACCTTCTCTACGATGACGAAGGCCAACCTCACTCTCCTCTCAGAACGGCAGCGGGCTGGATCGACAGCGCCCGGCGCAGCGGCGGGAGCACGCCCAGCCAGCACAGGATGACGGCGAGCCCCACGACAACGGGCAGCACCTCCGGCCTGGGATCGACTGCCGCGCCGAAAAGCTGGTATCCGACCAGCCGAGCGTTCAGGACGCCCACGCAGTAGCCGAGCACCCCTCCGGCCAGCCCGAGCAGTGTCGCCTCACCCAGCAGCATGAGGACGATCTCGACGTCCCCGGCCCCCAGCGAGCGCATCAGCGCGATCTCGGGCTCGCGCTCGACGACCACGGAGATGAGGTTGGTCATGACGCACAGGCCCGACAGGACGAAGATCAACCCGCTGAGCATCGTCATCATGAGGTCGAGTTTTCCCAAGAGGCGCCCTTCCGCATGGGCGACCTGACGCAGGGGGCGTGCTTCGACTCCGATTCCAGCGGCGTTGATACGCCGGGCCGCCTCTTCCACTGCCTCCGGGCCTCCCTCGAGCCTCGCCACCAGGACCGAGGTGACCGTCCCGAGGCCAGTCATCTCCCGCAGCGTGTCCATCGGGACGAAGACCTGTTCCTCCTCCGATTCCCCTGTCCTCACCACCCCCGAGACCTTGAACGGGACGTGCCCGGAGACGCCCGTATCGAGCCGGACGACATCTCCGGGGCGGACCTTGAGCCTCCGGGCAAGCATCGAGCCCAGCAGGCACGGTTCTTCGGCGCGTGTTTTTCTTGAGGAGGAAGCGGGCCAGGCTCCCTCCACGCTCCAGTACGAGAAGAGACTCTTCTCGGCGTCGCCGAAACGGATCCCGACGATAGTCAGCCCGTGCGAGCCCATGCGACATGTCGCGTACAGAATCGGCGCCCAGGGAGCGGGGCTGACGACTCGATCCACGGCCCGCGCTTGCGAGTCGCTCATCCGCGGCGGGGACGCGAAAACCGCGCCGGACACCTCGGGAGAGACGATGAGGTTCGGACCGTAGGACCGCAGCTCCTGCGACATCTTCCTCCCGACGTCCGCCCGCAGCGCGAGGGCCATCGCCGTGACGGAGACCCCGACGATGACCGACAGCAGGGCCAGCGAGAAGTTCCAGGCCCTCAGGTCGAGCGAGCGGACCAGGAAGCGGACCGAGGTGAGAAGCCGCCTATGGCGGCGCCGCTTGTCGATCATCCCCGCAGTACCTCCGCCGAACGGAGACGCGCGATCCGGCGCACCGGGACCGCGCAGCCGCACAGCGTGATGAGCAGCGCCGCTCCGACAGCGACCAGCAGCGACAGCCCCTTCATCGATCCCGGCGCACCGAATACGGACAGGGCGATGGCGCGCGAGAGCACCAGCCCGAGCAGGCCTCCCAGGAGGCCGCCGGCAAGACCGATGACCGCTGCTTCGGCCAGGAACAACGTGATGACCCCTCCGTCGCCGGCTCCCAGTGCCTTGAGCAGGCCGATCTCCGCCCGCCTCTCGAGCACGCCCGTGGTCAGGGCGCTTGTCACCGTCAGCGCGGAGCCAAGGGCCGCCATCAGGGTGATCATCGCCATGAGGCTACCGATCTTCCCCAGGACCTTCCCCTCGGAGTCGGCCACGCGGCGGATCGGCAGAACCTCCGAGCTGGGGAGGGCGTTGCCGATCGCGGATGCGATCGAGCTGACGAACGGTGTGCAGCTCCACTTCTCGAACTCAGCGGGAGGAAGGTCGCGGGGGTCCTTCGCCAGCCTTTCGTAAACGGCGTTCTCGGGCGTGGTCAGCGCGCTGACAAGGATCCTGTCCACCTTGGCCTGCAGATCGGCGAGCGCTTGCGCGGTCTCGAGAGGAACGAGAAGAAGGCCGTCTTCCTCCCCTCCCGTCGAGAGCAATCCGGTGATCCGCAGCGAGCGCTCGGCGCGCCCGGCTCCTTCCAGCCGGATCGTGGACCCGGGCCGGAGGCGGAAGGCCTCCGCCAGAGAGCGCCCGGCCAGCGCGACGTTCTCTTTCGGTCCGGCCAGATCATCCGGCCAGTCTCCCTCGACGGTCCAGAAAGGAAAGAGGCTGCGGCATCCGGCGACGATCTTCTGGCCACCATCCAGAGCGATCCTTCGGTCGAACCAGGTGCCACGAACCAGGACCGGGCGTCCTGCAAGCCGGGCAGGCGCATCCAGGAAGGGAGCGAAAGCGAGGATGTTGTTCTTCCAGAAGTTCTGCTTGACTTTCAGGATGTCAGCGGAGGAGAGGTACGATCGGCCCCGCAGGGCTGTCAGGTCCTCTCCGGCCATCAGCACCCGGCTTCCCCCGCCCGCGGGCAGCACCACGAGGTTCGCTCCGAAGCTTCTCAGCTCACGAGAGACCTTGTCGCCGACATCGAGGGCGACGTTCGCCAGCGCCGCCGCGACCGCGGTGCCGAAGGCCACGGCGGCGAGAGCGATGGCTTTGCGCCGCTTCTGGCGCCGGAAGGATTCCCGGAGGATGCGGCCGATCATTTCGCTCTCGAGGCAGCCTCGCGGAAGACCGGCGCCATCGCCTGAAGGTCCGCCATGGAAACCCTGATCTCCTGTCCCTGCTGGCGAGAGGCAAGGGGAATCGGGTTGCACCCGCCGCCGAAGCCGATGGTGGCCGGCGCGATGTCCGCGGCACAGGTGATGCAGACCAGCCGCCCCTTCTCCTCGATGTATCCCGCCCCGCCGCAGATCTGGCAGGCGTCGAAAGAGGTCGCGAGTCGTCCCGCTTCCCCTTTCATGACCAAGAAGCGCACGGCGGTGCCTTCCACGAGGACCCCGAATCGATGGAGGTGCCCGTCATCGAGTCCGGCGATGGGCAGCCGCAGTTCGGCGGAGGAGGGCTGCAGGATCGCCGGCGGATCCACCTGGCGGGGAAGGCGCGTGTAGGCGTAGGAGCCGGTCAAGGAGACGATGACGAGAAGCCCGGCCGAGCACGCAAGCACGCGCCAGAGTCTTTCGGTTCGCGCCTTCGCGAGAAGCTTCCTTCGCTCGGGGGCCGAAAGCGTCCGTCCGGGTGGGCTCGTCCGCTCCGGCGGCACGGCCCGACCACGGCCAGGTATGAGCAGCAGCAGGAGCGGGATCGCCAGCAGCGCCGCGATGAACAGCGCCTGCGCCCTCACGACAGGACCCACGATCTGCATCTCCCGGCGGCCGAGGGGAAGGATGCCGCCTTCGGCCAGCTCGTGCGCTCCTCCCAGCAGGAGCTGTGCCGCGAAGACGCACAGCACGAGGCCGGTGATCTTGAAGAAACGACCGAGATCTACGAGCACGGATCCTTTCACGAAGGCGACGCCAAAGAGCACCGCGAGGGCGATCCCCGTGACGCCTCCGACGAAAGCCAGGAGCGCGTCCGAAGTCAGATTGACAGCCGCGAGCAGGAGGACGGTCTCCATCCCCTCCCGGAAGACCATCAGGAAGGCGAATGCGAAAACTCCTGCTGCTGCCGCCGCTCGGGCATCTCGGGAGACCAACCGCCCCACCTTCGCCTCGATCTGTCCTTTGAGCCTCCGGCCGTGGTGGGCCATCCAGGCGACCATCGTGAGGACCATGACGGCCGCGGCGATCATGAGCGCCCCTTCCGTGATCTCCTCGTTGAGCGGAAGCTTGCTCAGGGCGAAGGCGCCCGCGAGGCTCGCGATGACGGCCGCGGCGAGGCCGGAATAGACGAACCCGGCGAGATTCTCGCGCCCGCTCTGTTTCAGGTAAACGAGGATGATCCCGACGGCGAGCGCGGCTTCGATCCCCTCTCTTAGCGTGATGACGAGCGACTCGAGCACGATCTGTTCTTCCCGTGCCTTCTGGAGCGAGGGCCGCCTAGTTGCGGCCGTGCCTGCGGTGGTCGGTCGCGCCCCCCTCCACGCTCGCCTTCTGCGCGGAGCACTTTTCGCAGAAGCCCTTGATCTGGAGCGTGTGGGTGACGATGGTGAACCGCTTCTTGTGACAGACCCAGTCTTGGAGCCGCTCGATCTCGTCGTTGGTGAACTCGATGATCTCGCCGCAGCCGAGGCAGATCATGTGGTCGTGGTGCTGGCGCCCGTACATCTTTTCGTACCGGGCTTGCCCCTCGCCCGTGAGAACTTTCTGCACCAAGCCGCTCTGGACCAGATGGGAAAGGGTCCTATAGATCGTCGCGCGGGAGACGGGCCGCTTCTGCTTGCGGAACTGCTCCTGGAGGTAGTCGATGTCGATGTGGCCGTTGGCCCGCATGACCTCATCGAGCACGGCCATCCGTTCGCCCGTGACCCTCAACTTGCGGGACGCGAGCCACTCGGCGAACTCCTGCTTCCCCTCTCTCATACAGTCCTTGCTGTCATGACGCCTTTGCTGACATGCCACCCCAGTTGGTGCCGCTGCCAAGGGCGTTTTTACAGATATCGAGACTCAATCTCAACACAAGGAATTATCGGCGGCGGCCTTTCCCGAGTCAAGGCCGAGTCCAAGGCCTCCCAAGGACTCCCCGGCGCGGTTCTACCCGAAGATGAGTCCGGCTCCTGAAAACTGTTGAAAGAAATCGCTTGACTTGTACTCGCTCTCGAAGTAGTAAGTTGCGCTGTTAGGGGTTGGTCCTGTAGGGCGATCGGGTCTTAGCCCCCCAGGCACGGGACCGGGGCAAAAACCTCTTCCAAAAGAATAAGCGAAGCGACACCCGCAAAGGGTGTTTTTCCTGCGCCGATTAGGCAGCCCGGGGGGGCGTGTAATGTTGTGTTTCAGCCGACGGCTCACATATCGAATCGCTCTCATTTTCCAGCTCTGCGGTGCGCTTTGCTGGTCTCCTAGCGGCCTTGCTCACGGGGGGACTCTGGGCAGCCAGGCGGGAAGTACGAACCTCTCGCTCGACGCGAACGCCCAGCCCACGTCCTCGAGCCGCCTGCAGATCCAGCCGGTGTTCGACCCTGTTCCG
>QHYA01000298.1 GCA_003223995.1 Acidobacteriota bacterium
CTCAACCCATCAGGTCAAACTATAACTATCATAGTAGTAATTATGCTTCTTGGGAAATCTAGGCGGCTTGGCGGGTGTTGATGTCGAAACTACGTGCCGGGGACGAGGGGGGAATCCTTCACTTGGCGCCGGTGAGTCTGGGCTCGAGCGAGACAGTGGAGATTCCCCTTCGATTTATTGAAATCCAAGGTCGGCCGCACATCCTGTACGCTGCGGAGGCGCCGCCAGCCTGGATCTCATGGGCGACAGCGGCCCGCGTCCGATGGCGGATTGGAAATCGGACATTCGTTGGAAACGCAAGCCCGGTCGACGATCGGTCGACCTTGCAGCAGGTGGTTCTCCCGCAGTACGGACGCCAGTTCGGCGTGGAGCGGGCGTCTCGGTGGTTCGGCCCGCATGTGGGATGCCTCGCCCTGTCAGAGGCCACGAAGGAACCTTCGTACTACAAGCAGGTTGAGGCCCTTTTTGACCATGCCGCCCACGACTACGACCGGACCGTGGAGAGTGACCGCCTCAATCTGCATCTCAGGCGGGTTTCGTCTGAGATCCTGCGAGACCTCTTCCCTCCCGGAAGTCGTGTGCTCGAAATCGGCTGCGGGACTGGTCTCGAAACAATTCCATTAGCGAAGGCCGGAGTGAACGTTCTCGCCGTCGACCTGTCCGCAAAGATGCTCGCGGAACTCGACGGGAAGGCGCGTGCTGCCTCCGTCGATGATCGCGTCGTGACGCGTAAGGGATCGGTCGGCGAACTCCGGAGCATCGTGAGCGATTTTGTAGCCGGATCATTCGATGGTGCGTTCTCCCATTTCGGGGCGCTCAATTGTGAGCCGAACCTCGACGGTCTTCCCGCGACTCTACATCGGCTTGTCAAGGCGAACGGAAGGATTTCGCTCGGAGTCCTGAACCGGACAAGCCTCGCGGAGATGGTGAGATTCGCAGCGGGCATGAGACCCAGACGCGCGCTTGCGCGTCTTCGTGCTACTTTGCCGGTTGCGCAATCCCAATTCGGAGTGCTGGTCTTCCCTCATGGTCCCGGACAGGTGCGACGGCTGTTCTGGCCGTTTTTTGCGGCGGAGAAGGCAATTGGAGTCTCCGTTCTCCTACCTCCCGCCCATTTAGGTAGGCGTCTCCTGCGCCATCCGGAGTTGCTCTCGCTTCTCGAGGCGGTCGATCACTCCGTCGCCCGCCGACCGCTCTTCCGATATCTCGGGGACTACTTTCTGATGCAGATGGTGCGGCGGTAGCATGGCCGCTGGTGCTTCGGTTCGGCCCGCTTTCGGAATCGAAACCAAAACGTCCCCGCTCCCCCAGCTCAAGGTCGAAGCCAACCAGGGATCCGCGAGCGGGGCGAACATCAGTATTGGCATCTGCGCCTACAACGAGGCCCAACGCATACCCGCACTACTCCAGTCTGTCGCGACGCAGAGCTTACCGCTCGGATTCGTCCTCGCCGAGATCCTAGTCGTGGCGAGCGGGTGCACGGATGGCACTGATCACATCGTCGAGAAGTGGTCCAAGATCGAGCCAAGACTGACTCTTATTCGCGAGTCGGAGCGACGAGGAAAGTCGCACGCGCTCAATACGATTCTCGGCCGATACCGGGGAGATGTGCTCGTCCTCGTCAATGCGGATGCGCGTCTTCGAGCGGGAGCGCTCTCCGAACTCCTTTACGCGTTTGATCGCGACTCAGAGGTCGAGCTAGCCTGCGGCTTCCCTGTACCAGAGCAGTCTGACAGTGCCGTCGTTTCCTTGCTCGAAGATGTTTGGTGGCGGCTCCACAATCGCACACTCCAAACGCTTGCGGCGCTCGGGAGCGGGAACCATTGCTGCGATGAGTTCATGGGCTTGAAGCGGGGCATGGTCGATTCCATCCCCGGCGAAGTCGTGAACGAGGGTGCCTACTTCGGTGTTCTCGCGGACATCCTTGGCCAGGCTCCATACACATTGGAAGGGCTTGTGCGCAGCCGACCCGGGCTCGCTGCAAGAATCGTTGCGGCCGAATTCTCTGCTCGGCCAGCGCGGACTCTAGCGTTTCTCTTCCTCGCGTTGCCCCTCGAAGCTGTCGCCCAAGTGTCCGCCGCGCTTGACCGGGCGTTCCGTCGGCGGTTACCGTCTGTGTGGCCGAAGGTGGACTGACGTTTGTTTGACCAACACGACGACCTGGAGCCGCACGCGTCGAGGTGACTTTGCGCGTCCTCGAGCTAACGCAGCGTTTCCCTCCGGCCATCGGCGGGGTCGAGAGCCATGTGTACCATCTCTCCATGGGGTTAGACAAAACAGGCGTCGCGACCGAGGTCTTCACCACCGATCTCCAACGGGACTCGCCCTTCCAGCGGCTCAACGGCCACTCTGGCTCGGCCCCGTTCCCCGTGCGGCGATTTCGGGCCGAGAGATTCGCAGTCATGCCGCACGGCCTCGCTATCCTCGCCCCGTCAATGGCCTTGGCCGCTCTGGAGGCCACGCCCGACGTCATCCATGCCCATTCGTATGGCTACTTCCCCACCTTCTCCGGAGCCTTCGCAGAACTGATGCGCGGCATTCCCCTCGTCATTACTCCGCATTCCGATCCCGGCGGAGCTTCGTTGTCGAAGCGGCTCTTTGACCGGGTTATCCCTGCCCTCACCATCCGACGGGCCGATCGGGTCATCGCGCTTACGTCGGTGGAGGCCGAGCACCTGCGCTGGCTGGGAGTCCGCCCGGAACGGATTCGCATCATCCCGAACGGGGTCGACTTGAGCGAATTCGCAGGCCTTCCCACCCGACAGCCAAACGGCCAAGAAGTGAACCTCCTCTTCGTCGGTCGATGTTATCCACGTCAGAAGGGGCTGGAGTATCTAGTCAGGGCCATTGCCCTACTTCCATCGCGACGGACCGTGAAATTGTCCATCATCGGAGAGGACTGGGGCGGCGTCGAGAACCTCCGATTACTCTCTCGAGCGCAGGGCGTTGAGCGGCAAGTGACCTTCCGAGGTCCCCTCACTCGGGGTGAGGTGATTCGAGCGTTTGCATCGACGGATGTCTTCGTCCTGCCTTCGTTGTTCGAGCCGTTTGGGATCGTCCTCCTGGAGGCGATGGCAGCAGGCGTTCCGGTGGTCGCGTCACGGGTGGGGGGAATCGTGGAAGTCGTGGAGGATGAGAGGACGGGTTTGCTCGTCCCTCCCGCAGATCCGACAGCGCTTGCGGGGGCCCTTGAGCGCCTGATTTCCGACCCGAGCCTCCGCCGCGTAATGGGCGTAGAGGCCCGGCGCAGGGCGTCGCGCTATTCGTGGGACCTGGTCGTCCCGAGAATTGTGGACGTCTATCGGGAGGCAATTACGGAGAGTGGTCACAAACGAGCGGGATAAGTCGAAGGGGGAGAGCCCTCGCCGCACTATTGTTCGCTGGATTCTTCGTCGGCGCATCCGTCGTGTACATCGACTCGTTTACTCCACTTCACGATGCCGCACCACCGCGGACTCCGATCGAGCACGTCGTGGTGATCATGAAAGAGAACCACGCGTTCGACAACTATTTCGGAACGTACCCAGGCGTGGATGGGATCCCGTCGAATGTGACTTTGCCGGACGGTCACGGGGGCTTCATCGCGCCACACCGGCTTAACGCGACGTGGACTTGGGACTTGCCGCACAGCCGGGACGCCATGTTGCAATCGTACAACGGGGGTAAAAACGACGGCTTCGCAATCGCCGCGGAGTCTTGGATCCCTGGGTTGGGCGAGGCCGCGATGGGCTATTACGATCGCCACGAAGTCGGTGCATACTGGTCCCTCGCCGAGAACTACACCCTTGCAGACCGTTACTTCCAATCGATGTTCGGACCCACGATCCCGAACCGATTGTATTCATTCGCAGGGCATGCCGGGGGGCTTACCAGCAATGCCATCGATCTCTCTGGACTCGATCTCCCCACGATTTTCGATCAATTGGAGGCGCACCGAGTCTCTTGGAAGTATTACACCTCGGTCGGACCCCATTACACTCCGCTCCCCGAGGATCTGCCCCATATCCGCGCAAACTACCGAATGGTCTCGAAAATTGTCCCCCTCGACCAT
>QHYA01000096.1 GCA_003223995.1 Acidobacteriota bacterium
GACGTGGGGTAGTCAGTGGCGCGGAACGAGTAGTTCCCCGTGCTCGAGGGGGTGAAGGAATAAACGACGTCTCGACCCGAGGCCGTCGAGGGCGTCTGTCCCACTCCCGTGAAGCAGGCCGAGCCCGACAGTTGGTAGTCGTTCGCCGTTACCGGGTTGATCGTCCCGGTGACAGGAACGTTGAGGGCGAGGGGCGTGGCCGCCGCGCACTGATCGTTGGCCGGAGGCAGGATCTGCGACACCCTGAGTTGGACCGCCGTGTTACCCGCAGTCGGGGCCGCGCTGTCGTAGTCTCTCTCGACGATGTAGTATTTCGTCCCCGCGTTCAGGGACACCGTCAGGACGGCCTGGCGGTCCCCGACACTGCAGGAATCGTCATCACAGCCGTTGCCGCAACTGGTCGTCGTGACCTCGGTGAAGGGCCCCGCGCATCCCCCGCTCGACGTGTAAAGGGTCAGCACGTTGTCGTCCACGGTCGAGGCCGTGGGCGCGTCGGCGCAGGAAGATATGCTGTAGCAGCCGCTCGCCGCCGGCGTGAACGAATACCAGATGCTCCGCGACACGTCAGGCTGGCACGAGGGAGCGGGAGGATCGCCCGCGCAGGTTGCGAAGCTGATATCGGGCGTCGTGCTCGTCAAGTACGGGAAGGGGCCTGCCCCGGGGATGATCTCGGCCCCGCTGCACATATCGTTCGCCGGCGCCGCCTGCCGGACCACGCGCAGTTGAATGGCCGTGTTGCCGACCGTCGGGGTCGTCGAGCTGTTTTTCCAGACAACGATGTAATAAGTTGTCCCCGCATTGAGCTGCGTCGTCACAACGCCCTGCAAGTCCTCGGTCACACATCCGCCGCTGTCGCATCCGCCGCTGCAGGCCGAAGAAGGGATCTCTGTGAAGGGACCGGCGCAGGCTCCCGTCGACGTGTAGATCGCAATGGCCGTGTCATCCACGGTCGTTCCAGTGGGCGCATCGGCGCAGGACGATATCGTGTAGTAAGCCGTGGTTCCCGGCGTGAACTTGTACCAGACGCTGCGCGAGCGGCTGGCCGACGCGCACGACACGCTGGGCGGGTCTCCGGTCGTCGTGGCCCCGGAGATGTCGCTTGTGACCGCGGTCAGGACCGGATAGGGACCGTCGGGGATCACCTCGGCCCCCCCGCACTGATCGTTCGCGGGCGGGGGCGTCTTCGTGACCCTCAACTGTTCGGCCGTGTTGCCTACCTGCGGGGTGCAGGTAGAAACCTGGTTCTGCCAGAGGAGGATGTAGTAAGTCGTCCCGGCCGTCAGGGGGACGGCAACGACCCCCTGGAGGTCCTCGTTGACGCACGAGTCTCCGTCGCACGCCCCCGCGACCTGCGTGAAGGGCCCGGCGCATCCTCCGGTGGAGGTGTAGACGGCCATGAGGTTCTCGTCAACGGTCGAGCCGGTTGGCGCGTCCGCGCAGGACGAGAAGGTGTAGGTCGTCGAAACCGTGGGCGTGAAGGTGTACCAGATGCTCCGCGAGCGGTTGGTATACCCGCAGGATGCCGAGGTGGGATCGCCCGTCGTGTTGGCACTCGTGATGTCGGAAGTCAGGGCCGTCGTGTAGGGAAAGGGGCCCGCCGCGGGTATGGCCTCGGCCGTGCTGCACACGTCGTTGGTCGGGGCGGGCGGGGCGGGCGAAGGATCCAAGGCCACGCGGATTTGAACGGACGCAGCCCCCGCGCTGGGGGCCGAAGTGCCGTATTTCCAAGCCACGATGTAATAGGTCGTTCCAGCCGTGAGGTACGTCGTGAAGGTCGAAGCCAGCTTGGCGGCAGCGCAGCAGGGATCATCGTCGTTGCAGGTAATCTCATTGAAAGGCCCGGCGCATCCTCCGGTGGAGGTGTAGATCGCGAGGATCGTGTCGGGCAGCGTCGTGCCGGGCGCCTGGTTCGGGCAGGTGGAGATCGTGTAGTTCCCGGTCGTGTTCGGCGTGAACGTGTACCAGATGTTACGCGAGTGGCTGCCCACGCAGGAAGTGGGATCGCCCGGCGACTCCGTGGCGTCTGTCACATCAACGGCGGTCGTCGAATAGGGGAAAGGTCCGCCGCCCGGCATGGTGATCGCGCCCGCGCAGGTGTCATTCGTGGGGGCTGCGCCCGAGGTGGAGCCGGGAGCCGCTCCCTGTTCGCTCGCCGCCTTCTCAGAGGAGAGGACGAGCTCGACCGAGACCGGATAACGCGAGCCAGCTGCGTCGACAACGAGCATGAGCTTCGATCTGTCGGCCGCGAGTTCGAGTTCGGCAGGAAGCCTCTCGCCCTGGTTGTCGGTCGCGATGAGATCGCCGTAACGGAGGACGCTCTGCCCCTCCAGATAGAACTCGATCGACCGGCTTTCCGTCTGCTTGGCCTCGAGCCCCCCGCCCAGCGACAGTTCGAGCTGAAGCAGCGATCGTACCGCCTGAGCGATACCCGGCGGCGGCGCGAGCACGATGAAGCGATGCTCGATCCCTCGGCTGTCGTTGACATATAGCTCTAGGATGTCCTTTCGCTTGAAGAGGACGTGATTGTCTGAAGCGGACAGTCGAGCGGTCCCAGGCGGTTGAAGCGATCCAGCGGTGCCGTATCCTGTCGGTGCGAGATCCAACTGCCACGCCGGCGCATCCTCTCCGATCGGTACGACCCGGATACCCAACTCCGTGAAGTACGTCGCTATGCCTTGCTCGAGATTTGCGACCTGATAAGCGGAGGCATGGTCGGGAAAGGGGGCGGGCGCGTTCCGCACCGTGTAGTCGCCGGGCTCCGGCCGCGGGAGATCGCCCGCGGCGCTCCGGCCGAGGAACGCAACCCCTCCGAGACAGAGGAGAAGACCGAAACGTGCCTGATTCGGGGAGGCAGCTATGGATCTGAACACAAAGCTCCTCTCCGCTCAACCTTTACGTGGGTTCCCACAACCTTCCGGGGATCGGGGCCGCACGCTTTGCGACAATCCAGTACCGTCAAGCAATCATGCTGTCAAGGTAATTGTCGGTCCGCCGACGACGAGCAATGATTTCGCTGAGGGTGCTCTTACGGAAACGTATTTAGAGAAGTACCGCGCGACATAGTGAGCAGGTTTTCGGAATGGGGAGCCCCTCGCCGATTGAAATGAGCTCCAGGAACGTAAGGCCATTTACCGATCTGGTGCCAGCCTGATCAGCCATGTCGCGACTTTTCGTCGATTTCTCAACGTGTGATCAACGCAACACCGTTGGTCCTGTAATTGCACCCGGCCAACAGGCCACAGGAAATGTTCCCCTCGCTGCGACCGCATGAGGGCGTGGGCGATGGGGCGCGAAGTTTGGGCGCTGGCCGCAAATCGGCCATGCGGTCACAGAAAGGAGAACCGATGTCAAAGAATGCATTCAAGGTCATAGTAGTGCTGGGCATCGCAACCCTCGCAGGACTTTCTCTGCTGTCAACCCCGGCATCTGCACAAGGGGGTTGCGCCACGTCGAACACACATCTCAGTGTTTCGATTGCCTCCCACGGGTGGCCCGTTGGCGTTTTCACTGATATCACTGACTGCTCGGACCGGAAGCATAGGTACACGGTCGAGAGGACCTTCACGTCGGCCTGCGGCGTGACCACCATGATAAGCAACGGCAGGGTTGCCTTCACGCCAGGCCAGTTCGTGACGGTCAGCACTAGCTGGTATGTCCCGTCTGATGCTTGCCTTGGTACCGGCTTGGTGACCGCGACAGTGTCGGATGGCACTGAGCTTCTATCAACTTCCTCGGCGCCTCTTACGATTCAGTGACCCGTGGTCGCGAGTCGTGAACTTCGCCCGTCACAGCCAGACGGGCAAGCCAAAACTGCGGCGTCCCACCCCTATCCAGCAAGAAGGCAGAGGCGCTTCCCGCGCCTCTGCCTCACTCTCCTCCCGTCCTATCTGCCTTCCATGCTGATTCATTAGTAGCCGTGCTGTAGTGGCCCGAAACGAGTAGGTATCGCGCTCGACGCTCCTCGCCCGCGAACCAGGAGGCGCCGTGAAACAACGCACCCTCCTGCTGCGGACCTGCGGAGCATCGCACCGCCCCTGCCGGACGCAGGGACCGGGCTCGGCGGGCCTCGAGACGGAATGGGAGAGGAGAGGCCGGGCAGGGCGGCTTCGCCGCCCTGCCCGGGTGCTAATACAGCTACTGACAGAGAATGCAGCTCGCCGTTGCGGGGCTGCTAGCACTGGTGTCGCAAATCCCGGAGCCGCTCGCCGTCACGGTGTCGGTAGCCGTGCATGTGTTTGGATCGGTCGGGAAGTAGGTGCCACTGTAAGAGGAGCACGCGCCAGGAGCGAGCGTGCTGGACGGCGGGGTGGCCACTCCGCCCTTGTCATCGATCAACGAGACACCCGTCAACTGAACGTCGCTGTTGGTGCCGTTGGAGTCCTTGGCGCAGACCGTGCCGCTGAAGTCGACCCGGTCCTCCAGCCTACTCGTGCTCGCGTTCAGGACCAGTTTGTTGGTGCACGACTTGGTCACGCTGATACGGGCAACGGGGTTGGTTGAACAGGTGGCGGTGGCCTGCTTCGAAACCGATGCAGACGTGATGGCGCTCGTGGCGGTCGCGGTCACGGTGTCGTTGTTCGTGCAGACCGTCGACGAGTAGCTTCCACTGTACGGGGAGCAGGCGCCAGGATCGAGCGTGCTGGACGGCTGCGCGGTCACTCCGCCCTTGTCGTCGCTCACCGAGACACCCGTCAGCTTCAAGTTGCCGGTATTGCAGACCTGGCCGTTGAAAGTCACGTTAACGCCGGTGCCTGCGGTGTTCACTGCGGCCTGGCAATCCTTGGTCACTGAGATGTTCGGACTGCACGTGGCCCCGCAAGTGGCGCTGGCCGAGTTCGAAACCGATGTTGAGGTGAGGGCGCTCGTAGCGGTCACGGTCACCGTGTCGCTGGGGTTGCAGGTGCCCGTCGTGGAGTAAGTGCCACTGTACGGGGAGCAAGCGCCAGGAGCAAGCGTGCTCGACGGCGGGTTGGTCACTCCGCCCTTGTCATCGGTCAGCGTGACATTCGTCAGCGTGATGTTGCCGGTGTTGCAGACCTGGCCGGAGAAGGTCACGTCGACACCGTCACCTGCGGAGTTCACGACGGCGGTGCAGTCCTTGGTCACTGTGATAAGGGGATGGCAGACGGCGAAGTTGTGAAGCACGTAATCCTTCAGGATGGCGTCAATCTCGAATGATGAGCGGGTCTCGAGCAAGAAGGTCGAAAAGCACTCCCCTCCCAGCCCCGGGAAGTGGCTGAGGTTTGCGCCGACCTCGAAGAAGTCATTGACGCCGATGACTCCGGAGACCTTGGAGCCTTTTTGTTTATACGACCAGTCAGACGAGCAGCTAACGTCCGCTGTTCCATCGCCGTTCGTGTCTCCAATCACTTGAGCGGCGCTGTTTTGAATCCCACTGGCAAAAAGACTATTGGGGGGAAGGTCGCAAATGCTCTCGGGGTGCTTTTTATTCAGCGTGCCCCCATCGGCGGCGCAGAGATCCGCAGGGGTGCCAGAGCCTGATCCGACCCACCTTTCGAGCTTCACGGTGCCGACGGTGCCGCCCTTGTCGAACTCGGCCAGGATCAGCAGGTCGCCGTCCTTGTGCGTAGCCAGGGGCGCCCCGTTGTTTCCGCAGGTGCCGTCCCCATCCGTGTCGGAAAAGAACTGGTCGGAAGCAGAACCCTGGCAAATAGCATTCTGAAAGAACCAGGCGCCGATGAAGGCGGAACCGTTGTTGTCGAAGCGGTCGCCACCCACGTAGATGAGCTGATCGGCTGTCCCGTCCGTGTCGGGGACCATGTACTCGAGCGCGTAGGCGTTGACGATGTCATCCTTGTCCACAGGGTTGGAAGGCTTGGCGTGATGCCACACGCTCAGATCGTTGAAGTCCTTGGTGGAGCCAATGGTGAAATAGCTGGGGTCGGTCTTTCCGGTCTGGTCACTTACGACCGCACTGCCTCCGGGGGTGTTCGCGGTACTGACGTCCGCGTTGCACGAGTCGATCGCCGTGCAGTTGCAATTCTCCCAGTCATTCAGACCGCCCGGAGGAGTGTTGTCATGGATGTCGCCATCCCCTATCTCGAAGCCATCGGTCACGACGACGTCGGCGCGAGTGGCCGTCCAACCTGCCATTGTAACACAGACAACCATGAGAACAAGACATCTGGTGACTACCTGGCCTTTCATTTCTATTACCCCCCGCCTGTGATCACAGGCCCTTTATTATGGTTCTCGGAACGCTACACAATCGCCCGGGAGTGAGAACCGGTGCACTTCGGGTGATCTTTCCTCCATTCTGAGGCTCTGAGCACAGCACCTGGCTGGAGTGGGGACACTCCGCTCTCGCCTATCGACTGTAGATGGAATTCTTGTGTCTTACAGCTCATGTCCCCCCCTCAAGGAGCCATATGCTGTAGCAGAATGTACGGACACACAAGGCGAGATTCAATGAAAACAGCGGCAAATCGAGGGCGCGGACCTACAGAAGATGCTTGTCGAGGAACTTCTCTATCACGCCTATGCTTTGAAGCAAGAAACAACCTACAGTCGTTTCCGTGCTGTACAATCAGTCTAGTATTGACTTTAGAAATTTCTCATCGGGATGACTATTCCTATCATTCCAGCGCGGCGCGAGGGACTCGAGCGAACGGAACAATCCGGACGGAGCGTCATACTGGATGGCCGCCAGGCTTCTCGAAGGAAGGTATCTGAAAGAATAGTAGCCTGAAATGTCCTGCGATCCCGAAAAGTAGCAGCCCTCTTCTCTCAAGGCGGATAAGTGATGTGCGTGCCCTTCACCAGCGCCCAGGGAGTCAGGACGTGGTCCTGCCGCTTCCTGCCGCTCAGGATATGGACGACGGCAATCCCCCGCACGCACAGAGCGTCGGCGATCAACGATCGATGGCATCTCCAGGGAACCGCCTCGGCGCACATCAGCGCCGTCCGGGCGCTCCCCGCCAGTGCGAGAAGTTCGCTCAGATGCCGCTCGAACTCGGCGGACTGCATGTAGTCGGCGTACCCGCGGAACGAGAGGTTGCGCCAGCCGGTGTTCGCCGAATCCGGTCGCAGGCGGCGGAGCCCTCCCAGCCCGGAGAGATGCCTGTAGCCGATCCCGGCATCCGATAGGACCGCTGGGAGGGTTTCCCGATTGAACTGGGGATTGTGGCGCGATCGGGGGACCGTGCGCACGTCCGCCAGGAGGTCGACGCTGTTCACCCTGAGCTCTGCTCCTCGCGGTAGCGGCGGTAAGCCTCGCGGATGTGGGCGTGCCTGTTGGCGAGGATCGCCGCGGCCAGCAACGCCGCATTCACGGCTCCGGGCCTGCCGATAGCGAGGGTCCCGACGGGAACCCCTCCTGGCATCTGGACAATGGACAGCAGCGAGTCGAGCCCCTTCAGTGACTTCGATTCCACGGGCACGCCGAGCACCGGCAGGAACGTCTTCGCGGCAGCTATCCCCGGTAGGTGAGCCGCCCCGCCTGCCCCCGCGATGATTACCTCGAGACCACGCTGCTCGGCGGAGGCCGCGTACTCGAAGAGCTGATCCGGCGTCCGGTGGGCCGAGACGACACGTGCCTCGAAAGGGATCTTCAATGCCTGCAAGGTCTCGGCGGTGTGAGAAAGGGTCTCCCAGTCAGACTTCGATCCCATGATGATGCCCACGAGAGGTCGCTCTGTCATTGTCTCCTCGTCTCCTTGTCTCCTCGCCGTAGCGCCTCGCCGAGGGCCGTCGGGCCGCAGCCGGATTTCCGCTCAGCTCGCCGCGCCGCGCTCGGCTTTCTGCCTCGCCGAAACGCGCCTCTAGCCTCCGACCTGGGAAAGCGCGATCAGGCGAGAGGCGGTTGAGCCCAGCTCCAGGTAATGCCTCTGGGGCTTGGCCATCAGGCCGCCCAGAACCTTCTCGGCGATCTCCTCCTCTCCCCTTCCAGCCCGCAGGGGAGTCGCCAGGTCTATCTCGTTGTCGCCGAACAGGCACAGTCGCAGCCTCCCATTGGCCGTGAGACGGAGCCGGTTGCATCGGTCGCAGAAGTTGTGGTTGAGCGGGGAGATGAATCCGACCGTTCCGGGCGCCCCCGGATAGCGGAAGTAGGTCGCGGGTCCGTTGCCTCGCACCGCCTCGGCCGGCTCCAGCCCGCCGAGAGCCTCGAGGCTGCGGCGCACCTCGTCCGTCGAGACGTAGCGGGCTTCCTGCTCCCCGACGTTCCCCTCCAGGGGCATCATCTCGATGAACCGGACGTTCCAGGGCCTCTGCTGCGTGAGGAGGGCAAAATCCGTGATCTCGCCGTCGTTCTTTCCCCTCATCACGACGACGTTGATCTTGATGGGCAGAAGCCCTTCCTTCTCAGCCGCCTCGATGCCCGCCAGCACCTTCCTCAGGTCGCCGCCGCGGGTGATCTCGCGGAAGCACCCCTCATCGAGGGAATCGAGGCTGACGTTCACGCGGCTCAGGCCGGCGCGTCGCAGCGGTGCCGCGAGCTCGGTCAGCTTCAAACCGTTCGTGGACAGCGAGATCTCTTCGGTCCCCTCAATGGCCGCCAGCATCTCCACGAGCCGCGGAAGCTGCCGCCGCACCGTCGGCTCTCCACCCGTCAGCCTGAGGCGCCTCAAGCCCAGACGGCCGAGGATGCGCACGAGCCGTTCGATCTCCTCGTAAGAGAGGATGTCCGCCTTCTCGATCCACTCCATGCCCTCGGGAATGCAGTAGATGCACCGGAGGTTGCACCGGTCGGTGACCGAGATGCGCAGGTAATCGATATCCCGTCCGAAAGGATCACGCATAAACCGAGATCCTACTCCTGCCCGCCTCCGGCGTCAGCTTTCCTGCCCCTCGGCCCCCTCGGCCCTTTCGACCCCCTCGGCCTCTTCGAGTTTCCGTCCCAGCTCTCCGAGGATGTGTCCCAGCTCGGGAAGGATGAGCTGCTCCAAGCTCTCCGAAACCGTCGAGCCGCCGCTCGATGACGGAGCAGATGGCCTCGTGCGTCCTGTCCCTGCCGGAGATCCCCGTGCCGCCGCTGAGAATGACCGCGTCCGTGTCCGTCCTGCCGATCAGATCGCCAAGCAGGGCGCTGATCCTCTCGGGCTCGTCGGGGAGGATGCGGTAATCGGTGATGCGGTGGCCCGCCGCCTCGCAGCAGGCACGGATGAACGCTCCGGATTGGTCCGTCTCGCGCGTTCGTGTGTCCGAGACGGTGACGATCGCGATGCCGGCCATCCCGGGAGCCCGTTCGCGATGCTCGCGCACGCTCATGGGAGAGTGCTACCGGTCAGATCCCGTCCGTCAGGTACCTCAGGAGGGTCCTGACGGCAGCGCCCGTTCCCCCCTTCCGGTCGAGCGGGACCTCGCGCTCCATGAAAGCCGGGCCTGCGATGTCGATGTGGGCCCAGGGGGTCTTTTCATCGACGAACTCCTGCAGGAACAGCCCGGCGGTCAGAGCCCCACCCCACCGCTCGCCCGTGTTCTTCAGGTCGGCGATGTCGGACTGGAGCATGTCCGAGTACTCCTCGTACAGCGGCAGCGGCCACATCTTCTCTCCCGCCACATCGGCCGCCTTGAGGATCTGGTCGGATAGCCGCCGGTCATTGCCCATCACGCCGCTCGCCAGGGGTCCCAGGGCCACGACGCAGGCTCCCGTCAGCGTCGCGAGGTCGATGATCGCGTCGGGCTGGTGCTGCTGGGCGTAGGCGAGGGCGTCGCACAGCACCAGACGCCCTTCCGCGTCGGTGTTGTTGACTTCCACCGTCTTCCCCTTCATCGTGCGCACCACGTCTCCCGGCTTCTGTGCCCTTCCCCCCGGCATGTTCTCGGTCATCGCCATGAAGCCATGGACCTCGACAGGGGCCTTCAACTCCGGCAGGGCGAGCAGGGTCGCCAGGACTGCCGCCGAACCGGCCATGTCGCACTTCATCGTCTCGATGTGTCCTGTCGGCTTCAGATTGAGCCCGCCGGAGTCGAAGGTGATCCCTTTTCCGACGAGAGCGACGCGCTTCTTCGCCCTCCCCTTGGGCTTGTAGATCAGATGGATCAGCTTCGGCGGCTCGGCGCTGCCTGCGTTGACGCCGAGGAACGCGCCCATGCCGAGCCGCTCCAGATCCTTCTTCTCCAGGATCCGGCACTCGATCCCCGCCTGCTTCGCGAGTCCCTGGGCGCGCCGCGCCATCTCGGTGGGGGTCAGCACGCCGGCCGGCTCGCAGACCAGGTCGCGGGCGACGCAGGTGGCGGCGGAGCTGATCAGACCCCGGCGGATCCCTTCGCGGGCTGCGGCCGGAGGAGCGTCGGTGACAATCGTCACCCGCTCGAGAGGGCGGGCCTTCTTGTGTGGCTCGTTGAAGTACTTGTCGAACTTGTAGTTTCCAAGGAGCACCCCCTCGACGACCGCCTGGGTCCGGTCGCGGGGAGAAAGCCCGGCGCCTGCTCCCGGGGGGAACGACAGCGCCATGCTGCGCGCCGAGACCGCCTCGGCGCGGTGCACGGCCTGGGCTACGGCGTCGCGCAGGGCGCCCGGGTTGAAGTTCTTCCGCTTTCCAAAACCGATCACTGCGTACCGGCGGGAAGGGTAGGCGCCGTCGGTGTACCAGAGGACGTACTCCCCCCGGCGCCCCTCGAACCTCTCCTCTGCCATGAGGCGGGAGAGGCTGGAACGCAGCTCGCGACGGGCGATGCCCGTCGCCTCCTTGTCCCCCTGGAAGACAAAGCAGGCCGCGAGGTCGGCCTCGAGCGTATCAAGTCCCTTCTTTGTCGTCTCGATTTCCGTCGTCAGTCGTTCCGTCAAGCTTGGCCTCCGGCGAGCCCGTGCTTATGATGGGCTGTTCTCTGTCCGCTGATGCGGCCAGGGCGCTTTCCGGAGCTTCGCTCCTGAAAGCAATTGACTGCGCCTCGCTACGGCGCCTCGTGAATCAAGCGGGCCAGTTCACGGGCCTTCGCGGCGATGTGGTGCGCCGACAGGCCCACCTCGTCCAGCAGTTCCGCGCGGCTGCCGTGATCCACGAAGCGATCCGGCAACCCCATGTGCCTGAGCCGTCCCACGTCGAGCCCCTGCGAGCGGTAGCACTCATAGACCGCATCGCCAAACCCACCCGCCAGCACATTCTCCTCGACTGTCAGCACCCACGGGTACCTCTCCGCCAGCCGCCGGATCATCCCCGCGTCCACCGGCTTGATCCAGCGGCCGTTGACGAGGCCGGCACGGATCCCCTGCCCCGCCAGCAGCTCCGCTGCCGAGCGGCATTCCTGAACCATCGTGCCGCAGCCAACCAGCACGATCTCCTCCCCCTCGTTCAGCTCTTCCCAAACTCCGACAGGGATGGCCGCGGGCGCGCGTGAGGGGTCGTAGCAGCCGGGGACGTTGTCCCTCGGATAGCGCATGGCGAAGGGAGAGGAGGTGTGGAGGACGCCGGTCAGGAGCAGGTCGCGCAGCTCGTTCCCGTCCTTGGGGGCGGCAACGACCATGTTCGGGATCATCCGCAGGTAGGTGAGGTCGAAGGCTCCGTGGTGCGTCGGCCCGTCCGCTCCCGCCAGCCCTCCGCGGTCGAGGCAGAAGATGACGGGGAGGTTCTGGAGGCAAACGTCATGGATGGTGTGATCCAGGGCCCTCTGAAGGAAGGTGGAGTAGATCGTCGCCACGGGCCTCATCCCTTCTGCCGCCAGCCCCCCACAGAACGTCACACCATGCCCCTCGGCGATCCCCACGTCGAAGCACCGGTCCGGGAACTCCTTCTGGAACCTCCCCAGCCCCGTCCCGCCGAGCATCGCCGCCGTGACCGCGACCACATTGGGGAAGCGCCTCCCCATCTCCACCATCGCCTCGCCGAAGACCTGCGTGTAGGCGGGCGGCGAGGGCTTCGATGGCTTCTTTTTTCCCGTCGCCGGATCGAACGGAGTCATGCCGTGGTAGCCGTCCGGGTCGGCCTCCGCCGGCGCGTAGCCCTTACCCTTGTGAGTCAGCACATGCAGCAGCAAGGGCCCGCGCAGGTTGTTCAGGTTCCTCAGCACCCCCAGCAGCTCGTCGAGGTCGTGGCCGTCGATCGGGCCGTAATAGGCGAAACCGAGGGACTGGAACAGGGCGCCGGGGACGAGGGCGGATTTGATGCCCGCCTCCATTCGCAGGGCGAATCTGGACGCCGACTCCCCCACGGCAGGGACCTTCCCGAGGAGGCTGTAGATCTCCTCCTTCATCCGCTTGTAGTAGGGGTTCGTCGTCAGGCTCGTGAGGTAGTGCGAGATCGCACCGACGTTTGGAGAGATGGACATCGCGTTGTCGTTGAGGATGACCAGAAGGTCGCGGCCGGAGTTTCCCGCGTTGTTCAGGGCCTCGTAGGCCAGCCCGCCCGTCAGCGCGCCGTCCCCCACGACGGCGACCACGTGATGCCGCTCCCCCTTGAGGTCTCGGGCCGTCGCGAAACCGACCGCCGCGGAGATCCCGGTGGAGGCATGTCCGGCGCCGAAATGGTCGTACTCGCTCTCCACGCGGCGCAGGAACCCGGAGATCCCCCCGTACTGGCGGATCGTCCAGAGAGCGTCGCGGCGGCCGGTCAGAATCTTGTGGACGTACCCCTGGTGCCCGACGTCCCAGATCACCTTGTCCACGGGAGTATCGTAGAGGTGATAGAGGGCGAGGGTCAGCTCGACCGCCCCGAGGCTCGAGGCGAAATGCCCTCCCTTCTGCGATACCACCTGCACGATGAAATCGCGGATCTCATCGGCAAGCAGCTTCAGCTCCTTCACGGACAGCGGCTTGAGATCTCGGGGAGAGTCGATGGATTCGAGGATCCGGACCTTCCGCTCGCCCTTTACCAGATCGATCTTGCCCGGTATGGCCTCTTCCATCGTCAGCTCGAAGGGTGAGGAGTCCTGCAGCGCTCAACTCGAAGAGGCAAGACTATAACCGGCCCGCGGTTTCACTTCAACCCGGCGAAAACCGCCCGGTCCCAGCACTTCCAGGCGAGATCGACCTCGCGGAAGGCTGCCTTCCGCAGCCTGTACAGCTCCTCCTCCACCGACCAGAGCCCCTTCCTCTCGACCTCCTCCTTGATCTCACGCTCCACCGCTTCCCGCGAGAGCCCCTGGGCGTGGAGCTCTTCGCGCTCCAGCAGGCGGTAGGCAGCGGCGATGCCGGCCGATGGGGGCCGCACGGCGTCGGCGAAGAGGAGCGCTCCGCCGGGCAAGAGGGCGTGGTGGACGTGGACGAGGATTCGCTCCTTCTCTTCGGGCGAAAGGCCGAGCAGTCCCGAGGCGCTCACAGCGAGGTCAAAGCCGTTGCCCAGCGAAGCGCGGCGGAAGTCCTCCTGGACCAGCGACACCCCGGACCCCATGAATTCCAGCTGCGCAGCGGCACGCTCGGCCAGATCCGGGTCGCTCTCGTAGCCCTTCCACGTGGCTCCGGGAATCAGCTTCAACAGCCTGGCCGCGAGGCTGCCGTCCCCGCATTGCAGCTCGAGAATCCGTCGGGCCTTCGGGGCAAGATCCGCCGCGAGGGTGGCGATCACCCCGGCCGCTTCCGTGGTCATCCACAGATTCACGCGGTCATCCACAGATTCATGAAGACACCAGGCCCCTTCGAGATCAGCGAGTAGGAGGTTAGGAGATCTGCAGCATGCGGTCCAGGGCGAGCCGCGCTTCGCCCGCGATGGGTTCAGGCACGATGATATCGTTGACGACCTGGCCCGCTTCGAGCCTCTCGATCACCCAGAGCAGGTGCTGGGGGTCGATGCGGTTCATCGTCGAGCAGAGGCACACTCCGGGCACGAGCGAAACGACCATCTTGTCCGGGTTCTCCTGTCTCAGGCGATTGACGAGGTGGATCTCGGTCCCGACAGCCCACTTCGTTCCGGAGGGCGCCTCGCGGATCGTCTTGATGATGTATCCGGTGGATCCGACATGGTCGGCCTTTCGAACAACCTCCAGCGTGCACTCCGGATGAACGATGACCTTGACATCCGGAAACCTCTCACGGAAGTAGTCCACCTGCTCCGGGGCGAAACGCCCGTGAACCTGGCAGTGCCCTTTCCAGAGGATGACCCTCGTCCGCAGGATGTCCTCAGAACAGGCGCGCCCTGCGGGCGAAGGCCCAATCGAAAAGCCCCGAGGCGTTCGAGGACGTGCAGACAGCCCCTCCCTTTCGCCCGCAGAAAGCCTTTAGCGCGGCGGTGGAATTCATGTAGGCGATCGGCATCACCTGCTCTTCCGGAACGATCGAGGCGATGCGCTCCCACGCCTCCTCGACCTGATCGATGTCCGCCATGTCGGCCATCGAGCAGCCCGCCTGGAGGTCGGGAAGGATGACCGTCTGCTCATCCGCTGTGAGGATGTCGGCGCTTTCCGCCATGAAATGCACGCCGCAGAAGACGATCCACTTCGCCTCCCGATCGCCGGCGGCCTTCTTGGCCAGGCCGTAGGAGTCGCCACGGTGGTCGGCGAACTGGATCACCTCATCCCTTTGGTAGTGGTGTCCGAGGATGAGAAGTGAGCGCCCGAGCCGCTCGCGGACAGGCCCTATCTTCTCGACCGCCTGCTCGTCCGTCAGCTCCTGGTATGCATCGGGGATCGATTGTCGGAACGGCGGGTAGGCACGCTCCAAGACGGCAATTTCATTTCGGGGCATCTGCATGGACCTGGGTGTTTGCACGGGGTCCCCTATTGGATTTGCTTGGCGCTGACAACTTCTTATTCTGCCGTTACTTCCACATGGTGTCAACGGGCCTGCCCGGCCGGGCCCAGCCGGTAGCGTCGATTCCACTACGCACATATCGCTTTCGTATGGATCGTTTACGCGCGGATCGCTCCTCTCCCGCGTCGCCGCTGCGGCGGCGGCGCTGCTAGACTCCTTCAGAATCCAAGACCATGGGGATATCCGCCGATTCGAAGGAGAGATGAGAGATGGCAGAGGTTCCGAAGCTGTTCCGTGTGACCCTGCAGGTGTCCGATCTGGACAAGGCGGCCAACTTCTACTCGAAGCTGCTGGACGCGAAAGG
The DNA here is from genome assembly GCA_003223995.1 of Acidobacteriota bacterium. GTDB lineage: Bacteria > Acidobacteriota > Polarisedimenticolia > QHYA01 > QHYA01 > QHYA01. The sequence goes on from QHYA01000096.1 coordinate 14,949, forward strand.
AAGGAGGATCCACGGAGCCCGCCACTACTTCGACTGCGGCCCTGTCATCCTCGCGCTCGTGGATCCTGCGGGCGGAGGCGAGAAGTCGAAACCCAATCCCGACTACATCTACTTCTCGGTCGATGACATCGAGAAGATTCACTCGCGGGCTCGCGAGCTGGGGTGTCTCTCGAGAGAGGAGTTGCACGAAGCGAGCGGGGGCGACATCGTTACTCGTCCCTGGGGAGAACGATCCTTCTACGCCGATGACCCCTTCGGCAACGGCCTGTGCTTCGTCGACAGCCGAACGATCTTCACTGGACGATGCTGGAGTTCTCCTGCTCCTCGCGAAGCTCGAATTCCTCCAGTGTCTCGTCGTCGCCGAGCCGGCCTCGCGCGAGAGAGCGCTCGAAGCGGATCGCGACAGGGGCCGTCAAGCCGATCAGGACGAAGCCGGGGATCCGGCGCAGGATAGCAGCCTCGTGAGGATTGCGGATGGAATCCACGACATCTCGTCCGCCAAGGCGAGACAGCAGGCGCTCCGCGAGAATGCCCGGTCCCTCTGCCGCCCTCAGCGCGTTGCCGACGGCGATGAGGTCCTCTCGTGAGTGGCTGAGGCCGCGGGCGGCCGCCTCCTCGCGGACAATGTCGGAAAGGGAGTGGCAGGCGAAGCCCCGGCGCATCAGGCATGCCGCGGCCTCCCCCTTGCCGGCGGCGTTAGGGCCCGTCAGACCGACGACCAGCGGCCGGCGCGCTGGCCGCTTTGCGGGTTCCTTGCTCGCATTCCATAATGGGTGCCCGCTCGATGGAGACGACTCGATGAGACCCTCCAAGACAACTGCCGCCGCCGGCAGGATGGTTTGTGGCTTCATCGCCGCCGCGACGCTCTCGGCGCTCGTGCCGGCGCTGGCCGTCCCCCTCGCGACGATTGCCACTTCCATAGCTGCTGCCGCTCCCGCCCCTCCCGAGGGGGAGGTGAAGGTCGTCGTGACGCCTCCGCCCACGCCGGTCGCCCCCGGGTCACACGCCGAGGCGACCCTTGTCCTGTCGCCTCCGCAGGGGATCAAGATCAACCGGTTCCCGCCGGTCACGCTGAAGCTCCAAGCACCCAAGGGGATCTCTCTCGACTCGGCCGAGCTGCGTCAGGGTTCCACCGAGCCGCTCGAGAATCCTGAGGATTTCCCCTTCAAGACGCTCGACCCGATGAAGATCCGCTTCGCGGTCGCTCCGGCTGCCAGCCCGGGCAAAGCGCGAATCACCGGGAAGCTCAACTTCGTTTTCTGCGTCGCACGCAGCGGCTACTGCGAGAGGACCACCCGCGACGTGGGCTTCGATGTCACCGTCGCGCCCGCGCGAACGAACTGAAAATCGAGCAGCCTCGCTCCAGCCCGGACGACGGCCCGTTCGACCTCGGGGACTCGCTCCGGAGGAGCCAGGAAAACGAGGCACCCACCTCCGCCCGCTCCGCAGACTTTTCCACCCCACGCCCCGGCGCGCCATCCCGCTGCGAGCAGCGGCGCCACCGGTCCGGCGGTCACGAGGGGCGAGATCTTTCTCCGGTGCGACATCTCAGCCTTCAGAGCCGCCCCCGCCCGTTTCCAGTCCCGAGCGAGCAGGGCCTCGCGCATCTCCTGCGCGGCGGAGATGACCCCCTCCAGCGCCCGCGCGGCGTGCCTTTCCCCATCCAATCGCCGCTTGACCATGTCCCAGTTGCTGCGGGCCGAGAAGCGGCTGGCGCCCGAGTAACAGAGGACTGTCCTGCGGCGCAGAGGCGTGAGCCCCACGGAAATGGCGTTGCGGCGGCCCCCCCCGGCCCGCCACTCGATCGTTTGGGCCCCGCCGTACATCGCTGCGAAATGATCCTGCTCCCCCGCAGGCACTCTCAGCACCTGAGTCTCGACATCTCGGACGAGAACGAGCCGCTGGCGCGGCAGAAGCGGCCGGCCGGCGAGGCGGCCGAGGGCTGTTGCGACGGCCACCGCGAGGGCCGAGGAGCCTCCGAGCCCGGATCCGGCCGGAGCGTCGCAGTCGGTCTCGATATCGACGCCTCCCGGAGGGGCCAGAAGCTGCGCGAGGCGCGCCAGGAGTTCGAGCGGTTCGCCCGGCTCGACGGGAGCGCCCAGCGAACGGACCAGACGGCGCTTCTGGTCCCGGGAGACGATGGCCAGCCGCCCGTCCCGCCGCTCGCGCGCCCGGCAGCGGGCAAGCAGACTGATCGCGACGTTGACCGTGAGGGCGCCTTCCGAGAGCAGGTAGAGAGGCCAGATGTCGATGGTCCCACCCGCGAGGTCGATCCTCGTGGGAGCGGAGGCCACGACCTCCCTCAAGTGTGTTTTCCCTCCACCTCCTCGTCCTCCTCATCCTCTTGCTCCTCGCCCTCTTGCTCTTCGCCGCTTCCCTCCTTGTCCTTGGCGAGAGAGGTTCGGAGAGCGGAGCCCTGGCGGTGCGCCTCGATGATCGCCCTGGCCTCGTCGGCCAGAGGGGCCGGCACAGCCAGGCGCACTTCACCAAGCCCGTCTATCGTCAAGGGATAGGCGCCGTGGATGATGTCGGAACGGATGCTGCAGGGGATGCCGTAGGTCGGCCGAGGATCAATTATCTCACGCGGACGCTCCTGCCGTTTGGCCTCCGGCCTGGTCAATCAATTTGGACACTACGGCCTGGTCACGGAGCTCGCTCCGCGTCTATCATGATTTCATGCCTGAATCGATGCTCGTTTCCCGCGAGGAGCTGCGCTTCGACCTGGGAGGAGCCCGCTTCGACCTCGAGCGGGACCGGAGCCTGCTGACGTGGATCTTCTCGCAGTCGCTGTTCGGCGAAGCGACGGGGTGTTACTGCGGCGCCGCTCTCTACACCGCGCCGGACATCGAATCGGCCACGTTTCTGTCCCGGCAGGCGCTGGAGGAGTTCGCGCATTTCCACAACTTCCTGCGGATCTTTCGAATCCTCGGCACGCGACCCCGGCCCCCGCATCCGGTCATGCGGTTCCTGACCACACACGAGAAGCTCTGGGACCACCACGTCTGCCTCGAGATGGCCGTGGGGGAGGGGCTGGTCCTGATCGCCTTCGACATGCTGATCGAGGCATTCGACGACCCCGACATCAAGGCCATCCTGCAAGCGATCGCGGACCAGGAATGCGGGCACGTCCGGTTCGGTGAGCAGCAGACCCTCAAGCTGCTCCGGGAGCGGCCGCGTCTGCGGCGGCAGCTTCTCGGCCGCGCTCTGATCTCTCTGGCGGCGATGCGCCTCCTCGGGCGCCACGTCCAGCGATGGACCCCTCCCGGGCATCCTGTCATGAGCCGGGCACCCGAGTTTCTCGAGCACGCAGTTCGCGTGACCGAGATGAGGCTTCGCAGGCTCGGTCTTCTCGATCGCCCGCTCTCCGAGCTCGGGCGGCTCGAGCGGGCGGGTCTGATGGCGCTCGGCCCGGCGGCGGCGTTCTTCCGCGGCCTCGTCACCTCCCGCAAGCCCCGCATCCCCCGGAACTACCTCCAGGACCCCGTCATCGACCGCGTGCTCGGCGCCGGACGGCCGACTCCCGGTGAGCCGCCGGCATAGTGCCCGATGCTGCGGGAGTGGAATCAGCCGAGGGGCAGTACCAGATCGGACACGGAATCCACGATCAGGTCGGGACGGTGAGTCGATAGCTCGCCTGGATCTCCTGTGAACCTGCCCGTGCGGACGAGAGCCGTGCGGCAGCCGGCGGCTGCGCCCCCCGCGATGTCGGTCTCCACGTCGTCCCCCACGACCAGCACCTGCGGTGCAGGAAGTCCCAGCTCCGCGAGCGCCAGCTCGAAGAACGCCACGGAGGGTTTCCCGACGACCTCGGCCGTGACGCCCGCCGAGTACTCCAGCGCCGCGACGAAGGCCCCGGCATCCAGCACCAGTCCTTCTTCAGCCCCAGAGTGCCAGTAGCGGTTCTTGTGGAGCGCCAGAAGTGAGGCTCCGTCCAGCAGCCAGCGGAATGCCGCGTTGAGCCTTTCCCATGTGAACCCCTTGCCGATGTCCCCGACGACGAGCCAGTCCGGATGGGACTCGTCCTCCACGATCCCCGACAGGTCGGCGCGGACCTCGGGAGGGACCAGAAGGCCCGCGCGCGTGCGGCCGGAGCGCAAGATCCTCAGGCCGGCAAGGATCGCCGGGGCGAGGATCTCCTCCGCCGTGATATCGAACCCCGCCCGCTGAAGCACGACCGCTGTCGCCGCCCTCGGGCGGCGCGTCGTGTTGGTCGTGACCCGAAAGGGGATCCTCGCCTCTCTCAGCGAGGAGATGAGTCCGGCTCCCCCAGGCACAGGCTCGTCATTCACGAGCAGCGTGCCGTCGATATCGAGAAGCAGGCCCCGGATCGTTTCAATTGGTTTCATCGACATGGAGTGATGCTACCGGACGGACAGTTCCAAGAGAATCATATATCCGAGCCCGAGGGATTGGGGGCGCTTGACGGGGCAATTGGCGGCTCCGGAACCATTGGCGGCTCCCCACCCCGAAGCGCGGAAGGCGACCGCTCCCTGGCGCCGCGGCTTCGCGGCGTTATAAACTGCGCGCCTCGGGCCCTCTTCATTTCTCGGGACTCCATTGACTCCATCGACTGCATCGTGATCCCCATCAAGTCGATCCGACAGGCCGCGGAGGCGTTGAAAGGGGAGATCGTCCGCACTCCGCTGATTCCCCTGCCTGGATATGACTCCGAGCGGACCGGACGAATCTATCTGAAGCTCGAGATGCTCCAGCCGATCGGTTCGTTCAAGATCCGCGGCGCCCTGAACGCCCTCCGCGCGACGCCGCCAGAGGACCTCTCGGAGGGAATCTGGACGGCCAGCGCTGGAAACATGGCGCAGGGAGCCGCTCATGTGGCCCGGAGTCTGGGAATCCCCTGCACGGTGCTGACCCCGGATACGGCCCCGGAGGCGAAACGGCTGGCCATCGAGAGGCTCCAAGCGAAGGTGCTCAAGGTCCCCTTCGATCGCTGGTGGCAGGCGATGGAGGACCGCTTCTTCCCGGGAATGCCCGGCCGCCTCCTCCATCCCTTCGACGACGACAGCGTCATGGCCGGCAACGGAACGATCGCTCTCGAAGTCCTCGAAGACCTTCCCCTCGTGGACACCGTCTTCATTCCCTGGGGCGGAGGCGGGCTTGCCTGCGGGATCGCCAGCGCCTTCCGCTCCTTGAGCCCGAGCACGCGGCTCTACGCGGCGGAGGTCTCCACGGCTGCTCCTCTCGCCGCATCCCTGGCGGCGGGATCGGCCCAGAAAATCACTCGTGTTCCTTCGTTCGTGGACGGGATCGGCGGGACGGCTGTCTTCCCGCGGATGTTCGGGATGGCTCGGTCGCTTCTCGACGGGTCCTTGACCGCGACGCCCGGCGAGATCGAGGAGGCGATACGACTCCTTGTGGAGAGAACCCGGATCGTCGCCGAGGGAGCGGGAGCATGCCCGGTGGCTGTCGCTCTCTCGCGGCCGGCACCAGGAAACACGGTCTGCATCGTGTCGGGCGGCAACATCGACGCCGCAGTCCTCGCCCGCATCCTCCGGCGCGAGCCCGACTGACCCGGCCCGAGGAGCCCTTTCTCATGGACGCCGAGCGCAGGCTGGAAGATCTGGGCATCGTCCTTCCTCCCTCCTGGCAGGCCCCCTCGGGACTGAACTTCGCAACGGCCTCGCGCTGCGGAAACCTGCTGTTCCTCTCAGGGCACGGTCCGGCCAGAGCGGACGGCACGTGGATCACCGGACGGCTCGGACGGGACCTCTCGATCGAGCAGGGCTACGAGGCAGCCCGGCTGACGGGATTGAACCTCCTCGCGACGACCCGCGCGGCGCTGGGGTCGCTCGACGCCGTAGGGCGCGTCGTGAAGGTGCTCGGGATGGTTGCCTGCACAGAGGATTTTCACGACATGCCGCAGGTCATCAACGGCGCCTCGGACCTCTTCGTCGCGGTCTTTGGCGAAGCGGGCCGACATGCCCGTTCGGCTGTCGGCCTCGTCTCCCTGCCCATGAACATCCCGGTCGAAATCGAGATGATCGTCGAGGTCAGAGAGTGAACTGCTGACCCATCTCCGGCGCCTGGGCGGAGAACCCACGCTCTGCCTGGAGCCTGCCGGCCAGGGCCAGCGCCTGAGCCTCTTCCCCGTGCGTCACGAAGGAACTCTTCGGCGGCGGGAACCCAGACAGCCACTTCAAGAGCTCGTGGTGGTCTGCGTGCCCGGAGAGACCGTGCAGGACCGCGACGGCCGCTGCGACCTCGATCTCCTCGTGGTGGATGCGGATGGCCCGCGCCCCCTCCTGCAAAGCCCGCCCTCTTGTCCCCTCCGCCTGATAGCCAATCAGCAGGATCAGATTGCGCGGGTCCGACGCGTGGTGCTTGATGTGGTGGAGGATCCTTCCTCCCGTCATCATGCCGCTGGAGGAGATGATCACCGCGGGCCCGCTCATGCCGTTCAGGGCCATGCTCTCCTGCTGGGTGTGGACCAGGTGGAGCGTCCCCTCCGCGCCCCCGCTCCGAAGCTCTTCTTCGGGAAGGCGGTTCTGCCCACGGTACTTCTCGTAAACCTTCGTGGCCTCGAGCGCCATGGGGCTGTCGAGGTGGATCGGCACACGAGGCAGCTTGCCGCGCGCCACCAGCAACTGCAGGAGGTAAATGATCTGCTGGGCCCTTCCGACGGCGAAGGCGGGGACCAGGAGAATCCCTCCGCGACTCAGCACCTCGCCAGCGAGGATCTCGAGCTGAGAATTCACGTCTTCATTGCAGTGGCACCTGTCTCCATAAGTCGACTCCAGGACGAGATAATCGGATTCCGGAGGGGGGACGGGGTCGGGATTGATCGGCATCCCGTAGCGTCCAACGTCTCCCGAGAACAAGACAGTCACGCTCCGGCCCCCGTCCTGGATTCGGAGCTGGATCATGGCAGAGCCGAGAAGGTGCCCCACATTGAGCATCCGGAAGGAAACGCCGGAGTCGAGCTGCTTCCAGGAATCGTACTCTTCCGGGCGGAAGAGCTTCATCGCCGCCTCCACGTCGTCGGCAACGTAGAGCGGCAGGGCCGGCGAATGCTTCGTCTTCCTCTTGCGGTTCAGGAACTCGGCATCCTCCATCTGCAGGTGGGCGGAGTCCAGCAGCATGAACCGGGCCAGTTCCGCCGTGGGCGAGGTCGCGTGGACCGCGCTGCGGTAACCCTCGCGGACGAAACGGGGCAGGTAGCCGCTGTGGTCGATGTGGGCATGCGTGAGAAGCATCCTGTCCACGCTGCGCGGCTCGAAGGCTGTGGGCTTCCAGTTCTGCTCTCGGAGCGCTTTGAGCCCCTGGAACATCCCGCAGTCGATCATCAGCCTCCTCCCATTCACCTCGAGCAGGTAGCGAGATCCCGTCACCGTTCGCGCCGCGCCATGGAATGAGAGCAAGATCATCCGGAGCTTCCTCCGCCGGACCTTATAATAGCCGCACTTCCGCACATGCGAGCCCGGACAACTCTTGCCCTGCCGACCCTGACCGGGACACTGCTCTTCCTGTTCATCCCCCTCGTGCTGGTCCTCTACTTGCGCATGCCGCTCGGGCTGGCACCCAGCATCCTGCTCGGTGTGCTCCTGATGGCCGGGCACCGCTTCATTGCCCGTCCCTTCATGCTCCGGGAGCTTCAGCGCCGTTGTTTCTGGTGCGGGGGAGCGGTCGGCGAGACTCCTCTCGACGCTTCGACACGCTCGCGTGACAAGCTCCTGCAGGCGAGGGCCTGTTCGAGAGGCTGCCGGGATTCCTTCCTGGCCTTCGGCCGCTTCGTTTCCGCGGTCCGTCCCGTGGTGGCGCTTCTCATCTTCGTTCCGATCGCCGTCTATCTCGCGAACGCCGCTGTGCGGATCGCCGGAGGCAGCTTGATCCCGATCGAGGTCGCGAGGTGGCTGTTCAAGGTGCCGATCGCCATCGCGGTCGGGGGTCTGTCGGTGGCGTATCCGCTGGGGAGGGGGATGACCCGCCCGCCTGCCATCGACTTTCCTGTCCACAACCTGTTCCTGCTGGGGGTGAGGAACACGCTCTGGGTGTTCCGCCTGGTCGGCCTGTGGTGGCTCGTCTCCTGGGTCTTATGGTTGAGGTTCTGATACGAAGACCGGTCTCGTCCCGGGCCCAGGTGAACCGCCTCGATTGGTCGATTCAGGCCTTGCCGGCCATCCTGACTTCTGCGGTTTCCTCGTCCATCGCGAGAGGAGGCATCTCGCGGCCGAGACGTCCGCGAACCCGGGCGAGCAGGAAGATGGCCACGGCCGCAAGCCCGAGAACCATTCCCCACCACAGGCCCGCGGCGCCGCCGCGCCGGGTGAAGGCGAGGAAGATGCTGACCGGCATCCCGATCAGCCAGAAGCCCAGTACGTTGACAACCATCGGCGCGCTCGTGTCTCCCATCCCGCGCAGCGCGCCGATGGAGACCACCTGAAGGCCGTCGAAGACCTGGAAGACTCCGGCGATGGGGATCAGCGCCGCCGCGATGGCCGCCACTCCCGCTTCGCCCGTGTAGAGCCGGGCGAGGGGTCCCGGCAGCGCGAGGAATAGCGCCGCCGTGAGGCTCATGAAAAGGCTTCCCGCGAGCAGGGCCACAGCCGCCGATCGCCTGGCCCCTCGCGGGTCCCCCCGTCCCACCGCGTGGCCGACTCGAACGGCGGCCGCGGAGGACACGCCGAGCGGGACCATGAACGTGAGCGAGGCGAGGTTGATGGCGATCTGGTGACCCGCGATCTCCCGGGTGCCGAGCAGCCCCATCAGCAGAGCGATCGCGGCGAAGGCTCCCACTTCCAGCTCGTACTGAGCGCCGATGGGCAGTCCCAGCCGCAGCATGCGGGCCAGGGGCCGCGGCGCCAGGGCGTCGCGGCGGAGCGGAGCAATGAAGGGCCTGAGGGACTTCCAACCGGCCAGCAGGAGGAGGCCGAGCATCAGCCAGCGGCTGATGCTCGTGGCGCAGGCGGCGCCGACAGCGCCGAGGGGCGGAAAACCAAGCCGGCCGAAGATCAGCACCCAGTTCAGCCCTGCGTTGGCGAGGTTGGCGGTGAGGATCGTCACGACGATCGGAAGGGTACGGTGCATCGCCTGAAGGCTCTGGCGGAGGACGACGAATGCGAGAAACGGCAGCACTCCGGGAGTACACACCCAAACGTAGCGAGCGGCGACGGGGACGACCTCGGCAGGCTGGTGGAGGGCGGTCAGGACGGAGCTGGCGGGCAGCATCGCGAGCGTGAGCGGCACAGTCAAACCACCAGCGATGACGAGGCCTCTCTGGAGACCCCGAGCGACTCCAAGGTTGTCCCCGGCCCCCACGGCCTGCGCCACGACCGGATCGAGCGCCATGAGTATTCCCATTCCCGAGACCACGACCGAGAAGTAGTAGAGATTCCCCAGCGCAACGGCAGCGAGGCCGTTCGCCGACACGCGGCCCACCATGATCGTATCCACCACCCCCATGGCCATGAGCCCCACCTGAACGAGCGCGACAGGCAGGGCGAGGGAGAGAAGCTGGCGGATCTCCGCCTTCAAGGAGCTGGACAGGACCCGCTGTGGCCAGATGAAGGTCACTCGCTTGCCTCCCCGGGGAACCCGCGTCCCAGATGGTGTCTTTTGTCTTCGCCCCGCCGCGGGCGATCGCTGCGATTTGACTTTCTACGAAGGATGGCGCCCGACCCTTGGCGACGAGTTTATACTAAGTTGCAGAGGAAGCGCTCATGACGCACAGCGCCTACGCTGCTGGTTTTGGAGGGCGAACGGTGTCGAGGCGAGCAGGCGATAGGCGGCCGATGGAAAAGGATCCGGACACGTCTTTGGTACGCTCGGCCCGCGAGGACCCGATGGACGACGTCCACATCCTCCGAGAGCCGCCGACAGTCTCGTCGGATGAGCTCTTCCGAAAGATTCGGGAATGCCTGGCCGGGACCGGCGTGATGCGGGCGATTCTTTTCGGATCCTACGCACGCGGGCAGGCGGACTCGGTCAGTGACGTTGACCTCGTCCTCATCGAGAGGACGGATCGACCATTCACCGAGCGCGGCCTCGCTCACCTGCCGCTCTTCGACATGGGTGTCGGCGTCGATCTGCTCGTTTACACGCCGGAAGAGTACGAGCGGTTGAAGAGCGCGGGCAACCCGCTCATCGAGCGCGTCGAGCGCGAAGGGGCGACGGTCTATGAACGAGTCGAAGGCTGAAGCGAGTCGGTGGCTGGAGCAGGCCGAAGACGATCTCGACTTCGCCCGTCACGCGATGGCCGGGGATTTCTTCCACCAAGTCTGCTTCATCTCTCAACAAGCCGCGGAGCAGGCCCTCAAGGCGCTCCATTTCGCCGACGGCGCGAGGAGCATCATCGGTCATTCTGTCGTCAGTCTATTGAGACGGCTGTTGCCCAGCCATCCTCGGCTC